>JANNEN010000388.1:0-5592 GCA_031378715.1 Emticicia sp. | reverse complement strand
CAGAACAATCGCATCAAAATCATACTCACAGTAAGCCCTGTGAGGCATACTCGTGAAACTTTACAACTCAATTCTGTCAGTAAAAGTATTCTTCGTACCGCCTGTTATCATTTAGAGCAAGATTATAACGACGTACATTATTTTCCAAGTTATGAAATAATGATGGACGATTTGCGAGATTATCGTTTCTATAAACCTGACCTCATTCATCCAAATGAGCAAGCTGAACAATATATTTTCGAGAAATTTGCCGAAACATATTTTACCGAAGATTTGAATGTGTTTTTGAAAGAATGGAACAAGGTAAAGATGTCGCTCAATCATCGCCCGATTCAAACCGATACCGCAGCCCATCAGCAGTTTTTGACCGATTTGTTAGCAAAATTGGATACAATGAGCGGTAAAATTGATGTTTCGCATGAAATGGAAGAAGTACGTTCGAAGTTGGTAGCGGCTTGATTATAGAATAAAATTTCAGAAAAGCAGCTACCAGAAATAGCTGCTTTTTTTTGTTTGAAATCACTTTAATTAAACATATAAAAAACATGAAAAAAAATATTTATACGCTGTTCTTACTGCTGGTTGTAGTAGGTGGACTGGTATTTACAAATCATGAAATTATAGATAAAACTTCTAAAAAACCAATCCCAAAACCGCTGGGCGGCACTCCGCTGGGCGGCACTCCGCTGGGCGGCACTCCGCTGGGCAGCACTCCGCCCAGCGGCGTTCCGCTCTCTGCTGCCGCAAGGAAAGCCGAATTGAAAAGGTGGGAAGCTACCCCTGATGGTGTCAAGTTTAAAAAATGGGAAGCGTCTCCTGCGGGTAAAAAAGTGTATGCCAGTGAAGCTAAAATAAGGAAGCAAATAAGCGATTCTACTAACATGGAGGCTGTTGTGACCTCCCTTTCTCTTCCGACAGGCTCACGTTTAGGTTTCGGAGTGATGGTCAGGATTAATGGTGACGATTATATTCTTGCTTTTGGGTCAGGAAAATCAAATGAATTTCAGCAATTACATACCCTGAAAGTGAACGGCAAAATAATTATAAAAAGCCATAGCGTAATGCATGCACCTAAGTATTCATACCCAATAATAGCGGCCGACTATGTAGAACGAAATAGTAAAGTAATTTATAAACGTGTACCTCGCAAGGGCGGTTGTTAGTGGTTATTGCACTAAAACCGACAACCCTTTAGATCATGTTTAAAAATCATATTTGGTATTTTACGTGATTCTATTTCGAATAATTTGAATTTGGGGTAAATAAATCATTGACTCAGTATTTACAGTTTTTCGTTAGTAATATTTTGGGCCTTTGGATAAAAGGTTTTAGTCGCAAAACTGTTCAACTAATTGCTCCCATTCCTTTTGCAGCGAAACGGTTGGCATCGAAGCTCCGCAACGGTTATACCAGTAGTTGGCATTAAATCGGTCGCCTTCTTTTCGGTGCAAGTAAGCATGAAGTTGGTCGAATGCAAGCGTTCCTTCCTGACTTTGGGCGATTTCGTGAGCAGCTTCCCAACTACCCTTGGCATCATGCCAAAGTGCTTGCTGCAAAGCAGAAATATCGCTCGGAAGGTTGTTTTGAATAAGCGTATTTTTGAAATTTTCGGAGGTCATTTTACTAATATTTTACCTACTGTGCAAAAAGTTGTGATAAGTAACTTTATGTCATTTAACCTCACCTAAATCCTCTCCACAGGAGCGGACTTTATCCCCCCTTCTACTGTGGAGAAGGGGCTGGGGGTTAAGGTTTCACAGGATTTTGCACAGTAGGATATTTTACAGAAAAAGAGGCAGTTTTTTACCAGTTTTTTATCTAATTACAGACCTCTACCCACGCTCACGAAATCTACGATAGGCTCTTGCGGCAAAGAAAAGGGTCATTCCAAAGGCTAAAATCCCTGCGAATAAATAGACAAAATTTAGTAAATCCTTCACCACGGCAAGCAGTACGATTGTAACCAAAAACAAGGTTGGAAGTTCGTTGAGTAGCCGAAACTGAAACGATGTAAAGGTGTCTTTTCCAGTTTCTTGCTTGACAATAATTGTTTTGCAATAAAGATGATAAGCCGTCATCGCTATCAGAAAAACTAATTTGACTTGCATCCAGCCTTGCTCCAAAAAGTAAGGTGAGTTAATGAGCATCAATATTCCACACGTCCAGGTTATCATCATGGCGGGGTTACAGATAATACTATATACTCGCCACTGCATTGCGGTATATTGTTTTTTCCAATCTTCACGCAATGCCTCGGGTTTGTCGGCAGCTTCGGCATGATAAACAAACATTCTGACCAAATAAAACAAACCAGCAAACCAAGCCACAAAGCCAATGATATGAAGCGATTTTAGATAAAGATGGAGCATTAAGAATGTAGAATTAAGAATGTAGAATTAAGAATGTAGTTTAGACCCATTTCTTAGTGCAAAAATACCTCTTTTGTAGCAAGAAATACCTTATTATTGAGCATTTTTTAGAAAGTTCTTAGCTTTTTTCTGCAAAATTATGATAACCGCAGGAAGACTACTCAAAGGCTCGCAATGAGGTTGAGCAAGCCGCTGGGTTTGATGAATAAGTAGATAATAAAGAATACGAAAATCAACAAAAAACCCTTGCGAAGTACACCGATTTGGTAGTACTTTACGCCAATTTTGGGTTCTTTAAATATCATGAAGAATGGTATTTTGATGTAATAAAAAATCGAAATGGCTGTATTAATTAAGCCAAAAACCAAAACGATTAGCAGTATATTATTGCCCGATGTTTGGTAAGCCTCCCACAAAGCCGTGAAGATGAGTAATTTACCCGTGAAGCCGACTGTTGGTGGCAAGCCCGCCAGGGCAACCATAATTATTACGGCGGCCAAACCCAAAAAGATATTTTCTTGCCCCAATCCTCGCAAACTTTCGAGTTCGTAGCTTTCGGTTTTTAGTGCCAATAAATCAATCAGCAGAAATGCCGCTAAGGTGATAAATAAATAGGTGGTGATATAAAAAATCGTTGCCTGCACGCCAATCATGTTGGTTGCCAAAAGTCCGACTAACATAAAACCCGCATGGGCAATGGTCGAGTAGCCCAACATTCGCTTGGTGTTGGTTTGCCATAAGGCCGACAGATTTCCGATGGTGAGAGAAACCATAATCACTACGGCCATGATTATCCTGAAATCAATACTTAATGAACTAAATAATCTTATGAGTACCAGTAGCACGGCTGCTTTGGGAGCAATGGATAAAAACGCAGCTATGGGTGTGGGTGTGGCCTCATACACGTCGGGTGTCCAACTATGAAAAGGCACTGCTGAAAGTTTGAAAAGCAGTCCCCCGATGGTCATAAATACGGCAATCTGTGCAATCCAAGGCGGATTTTGTGCCAAAAAAGTAGCAAATTCTTGTCCTACGAAGTTGAGTGTGCCAGTCATGCCGTAAAGTAGTGAAATGCCGTAAAGCATCACGGCCGAACTCGTAGCTCCAAATAGTAGGTACTTTATGCCTGCTTCGCTATTGGTTTTTCCTTTATTAAATGCTACTAAGATGTATGAACATATCGAAACCATTTCGAGCGAAACGTAAAGCATGAGCCAGTTGGTAGTCATGGTCATGATAAACAGACCCCAAACCAAAGCTACGAAAATAGCGTAAAACTCGCCCACTACCTTGTAGCCCACGACCCATACATGGATTAGTACCGATACGGCCGCAACCGAGATGATGAGTTTGAAAAATAGGCTTTTGGCATCTAAGTATATCAACTGCCCAAAGAGGACGCTTCCTGACTCAAAGTATTGTTTATAAAACCCAAAAAACGAATAAAATACAAAACCAATACTTATCAACACACTGATAATAAGTACATTAAGTAAGATATAGGTGCGTTCGGCATCTAATTTTTGGGAGAAAGTAATGGTAGCAACTATCACCAAAAACACTACACCGAAGAGCAGGTCTGGCAGTAGCACCCGTGAACTAAATAAAATATGTGATAATTTTTCGAGCATTGAAGTTTTGCTATTGGTTTTTAACAAAATACCAGTAAATAGTTTTATTAAATAAAAACAACCAAAGAACAGAGCCTGTGGCTAAGTAAAACTCAGAATCGTTCCAAAAAAAACTTTACTGATTCGCCCGTAATATCAAATATTAGACTCGGAAAAATACCAAAAATGATTGATAATATAGCCAACGAGTAAAGCATGATTATCTCCCTCAGATCAAGGTCTTTGAGGTTTGATTCTTGGTTTCGGTTAGCCCAGAATGTTCCAAAAAACATTTTTTGGAGCGTCCAAAGAAAATATCCTGCCGAAAGAACTATACCCAACATGGCGATTATCGGCACCCAATCGGGTAAGATTTTGGACTGAAACCCACCCAGGATTGTAAAAAACTCGCCCATAAAACCTGGTAAGGTGGGTAAGCCCAAAGCTCCAAAAAACGCAATCGTAACGGCCAGCGTAAAAAGCGGCATTATGCTCGAAAGCCCTCTGAAATTTTCGATGAGTCGGTTATGGGTTCGGTCATAAATCACGCCTGCAATCAAGAATAACATTGCCGATATAATTCCATGACCAAACATCTGATAGATTGCTCCGTTTACGCCCTCTACGGTCATTGAGGCCAAACCCAATAGCACAAAACCCATGTGTGAGATTGACGAATAGGCAATCATTTTCTTTAAATCTTCTTGGGCAAGGGCATTAAACGCTCCGTAAACAATCGAAATTACACCCGCCCCAGCCACAATATACGCAAACTGATAAGCAATATCTGGAAAAAAACCGTAGGCAATTCTGATAAAACCGTACGCCCCAACTTTTAGTAAAATACCTGCCAGCACCACCGAAACGGGCGTAGGGGCTTCGACGTGGGCATCGGGTAGCCACGTGTGAAATGGCACGGACGGAAGTTTGATTCCGAAGCCGATGACGAGTAAGATGAAAGCAAAAAACCGAGCTGAAATACCAAAAATCTCTTGTTTTTGTTCGGGGTGGAGCAAACTATTGGGAATGTAATTTTTGAAGTCACTGAGTTGTCTGAAATCAAAGGTATGCACGATGCCGCCCATTTCTTGCGAAATAATGGTATCCTGCACCGACATTGACAGTGCAATCATGACGATTAAAATAAAAATCGAACCAATGAGGGTATAGATAAAAAACTTAATTGCGGCATATTCACGGCGTTCGCCCCCCCAAATACCAATCAAAAAGTACATTGGCAGCAACATGAACTCAAAAAATAAGAAGAACAAAAAGAAATCAAGAGCTGCAAAACAGCCAATAATACTGCCTGAGAGTAATAAATAAAGCGAATGATAGGCTTTTTGGCGGTATTCGATAGTAAAGGAAGCAATCGAACCAATCAATAGCACAATGCCCGAAAGCAAAATCATGGGCATATTGATTCCATCAACGCCGAGTAAATAATCAATCGAAAGGATACCCAAATCGCCCAGACTCATTCTAATCCATTCGTGCTGCTCAATAAACTGAAAATCGGTTATTTGTCTATCAAAAGTATTGTAGAGCGTAACGATATTGAGGAGATTAATAACACTGATAATCAACGAAATCCATTTGAATGAATCACTGTA
>JANNEN010000373.1:0-10641 GCA_031378715.1 Emticicia sp. | reverse complement strand
TTTTTACCCACAATTCACCTCATTATTTTTACGGAAAGTAAGCAAAATCTACATTTTGATTATGAAACCTCGGTGCGTGAACCATCGCTCAACGAACTAAACCCGATTCCCGAAAATACTGATCCGCTACATATCCGAGTGGGAAATCCTGACTTGACTCCTGCGTACGCCCATACGTTGAGCTTTAATTCTAATAGGTTTAATCAGTCAAACTTTTTTAGCTTGTTTATGAATCTTTCGGTGGTTTATACAACTAATAAAATCGCCACTTCGCAAACAACCGATGCGGCCCTACGCCAGCAAATGAAGCCAATTAACGTAGCTGATGATTTGGGTGTTAATGGTAATTTTTCGGCGGGGTTTCCTGTAAAAAAACTGAGTAGTCGGGTCAATATCAATACCAAACTTTCCTACAATCGGGGTATCAATTTTATTAACGATGTGCAGAGTACTACGGCACTTTATTTGGGTTCGACGGAGCTAAGTTGGCAGTATGATTTTAAGGATTTTTTGAGTGTTTCGCTGGGTGGAGAACTTTCATTTAATAAAACACAATACGCTATCAGTCAGGCTTTTAACCAAAGTTTCTTGAACCAAACCTACACTTTTGAGTCGAACTTGACTTTGCCCAAAAATTGGACTTTTAGCACTAATTTCGACTATTTACTCTACGCCAGTTTCAACCAAAAAATACCGCTTTTGAATGCTTCGGTGGCAAAACTTTTTATGAAGAACAACCGTGGTGAAATGAAGTTTTCGGTGGTCGATGCCTTGAACCGAAACGCAGGAATCAACCGTCAAGCGAATCTTAATTTTGTGGAAGATAGCCGTGTACGCTCGCTGGGTCGGTACTTTTTGGTGAGTTTCACGTACTCACTCAATAAGCCGCTGGGCGGCAAATCGAAAAGTATTTTGCGGATAATGCAGTAGAATACAAACTCGGCGGGTGCCAGGGTTCTGGAATAACCATGTAAAACTGCACGCTACAATCGTGCTAACAATAAATTATGTATGCAAAGATAACAATGAAACTGAGCTGAACGTTTTACTCTAAAATTTTCTACTTGAAGTGTATGCAAAAAATATTTATCAGTATTTTCTTTTTTCTTTCAATCAATGCTGTTGCTCAAAACCCAAAATCAAAGGAGTTTTATGACAAAGCTCTCAAAAACATTGCCGACCGAAAGCCAACTGATGCCATTGAAAATCTGCTGAAAGCTATTGATAAAGATACGGCCTTTGCCGATCCGTATTTTAAACTGGGTCAAATCAATGAAGCTGCTCGAAATCAAGAAAATGCCCTAAAATTTTATAAAAAAGCTATCGAATTGCGACCCAACGACCCACTGCTCACGCAAGGCTATACCTACATCGGCACTCGTTTGGTGAAGGCAGGAAACTACGCCAAAGCGAACGAATATTTGAGTTTTTCGATTAAAAATGTGCCACCAAATAGTCCCGTGATGAAGCAACTCACTCGGCAGTTGGAGCAATGTCAGTTTGGCGAAGAAGCTCAAAAAATGTCGCTCAATTTCGTGGCAAGTGATATGGGTAGGGTCGTGAATTTTAAAAACAAACAATATTTTCCCGTACTGACACCCGACAACGAAACGCTGATTTTTACGGCTCGCTCCGATGATGGCGACGAAAATCTTTATACCGCCCAACGCACCACCGAAGGCTGGTCGGTGCCGCAAAGTATCTCCGAAAAAATCAATACTTCGGCAAACGAAGGTACGTGCAGCATTTCGGCCGATGGGCGTACGTTGGTCTTTACGAGCTGCGATGGCAAAAATAGTTTGGGAAGTTGCGATTTGTACATTTCCAAGAAAGCAGGCAATGAGTGGAGTACCCCCGAAAACTTGGGTGGCAACGTAAACTCGCCTTTTTGGGAAGCCCAACCGAGCCTATCAAACGATGGTAGGGTTTTGTATTTCTCCTCTGACCGACAAGGTGGATACGGACGTAAAGACCTGTGGGTGAGCGAGTTAAGTAAAAATAATACTTGGACAAAAGCAATAAATTTGGGTAATATTGTAAACACAACAAATGACGAAATATCACCATTTGCCCATGCCAACGGCCGAACACTTTTCTTTGCTTCGGACGGGCATTTGGGTTTGGGTGGATTAGATTTATTCATGACCGAACAAAAACTCATGATTTACTCAAAACCCGAAAATTTGGGCTTTCCTATCAATACGTACGAAGATCAAGTAGCCCTTTTTATCTCGGCCGATGGTACAAAAGGCTATTACTCGGCCGATGCAAAGGGGGCAATAAAACTTTTTCAGTTTGATATTCCGAAGCAACTTTCGGATAAATTCAAGCAAGCCAACTACGTAAAAGGAACGGTGCAAGATGCTCTTTCAAGCAAAAACCTTGCGTCCGAAATAGAGTTAGTTGATTTAAAAACAAATACAGTTATTGAACGAGTAACTTCCGATTCCTTGACGGGTGAATACACCGCCGTTCTGCCCAATGGAAGCCGATACGGGCTGTTTGTTTATAAAAAAGATTATTTTTTCAAAAGCCTTACTTTTGATTATTCCGAAAAAATCGAAGCCGACGGAAAAACCGTCAAAATTTTACTCGACCCAATCAAAAAAGACGTAAAAACTGTACTCAATAATATTTTTTTTGATTCAGGAAAAACTGATTTAAGGCCAGAGTCGTTCGCCGAATTAGATAAATTGCAAAAGCTACTAACACAAAATAGTACTTTGAAAGTAGAGATTTCGGGGCATAGTGATGATGTCGGAAAAGATTCCGAAAATCAGGTTTTGTCCCAAAAGCGAGCTTTGGCTGTTACCGAATATTTAATCAATAAAGGCGTTAATCCGCTGAATATCAAGGCAGTAGGTTTCGGAAAAACTAAGCCATTGGTGCCAAATACGAATGAAGAAAACCGTCAAATAAACCGCCGAATCGAAATGAGTATTTTGTAAACTTGGCGTTTACGGCTTTTTTGTCGAACTTTGTACCCAGAAAAAGGTTTTGAAATAAACAATACAATCACTAATAAGACAAAGCTCTAATCTGATGAGCAAAATTTATATGCAACAAGAAGTAGAAGTGTTGATTTTGGGTTCGGGACCAGCGGGTTACACAGCCGCTATTTATGCCGCTCGTGCAGGTCTAAAACCGATGATGTACCAAGGCGGACAGCCAGGCGGACAGCTAACGATTACGACCGATGTAGAAAATTTTCCAGGCTATGCCGACGGTATTCAAGGCCCCGAAATGATGGAAGATTTCAGAAAGCAAGCCGAGCGTTTCGGACTTGATAATCGCTACGGAATGGCCACCAAAGTTGATTTCTCAACCGAAGGGCATCACAAAGTTACGATTGATGATTCCATTGAAATTACGGCAAAAACCGTCATTATCGCTACGGGAGCTTCGGCAAAATGGCTCGGCTTGGAGTCGGAGCAACGATTGAATGGCTACGGGGTTTCGGCCTGTGCGGTGTGTGATGGTTTCTTTTTTAGAGGACAAGATGTAGCCATCGTTGGTGCGGGAGATACCGCTTGTGAAGAAGCCCATTACCTATCAAAACTTTGCAAGAAAGTATATATGTTGGTTCGACGTGATGAGTTTCGTGCCTCAGTAATCATGCAAAATCGAGTAAAAAATACGCCAAATATTGAAATCCTGTTCAATACCGAAACCGTCGAAATTTTGGGGCAAGAAGGCGTAACGGGTGCAAAAATACGCAATACCATTACGAAAGCCGAAAGTACGATTGACGTGACGGGTTTCTTTGTAGCTATCGGACACGAACCCAATACGAAAATATTTGCGGATTACATCAACACTGATGGTGCGGGCTACATCGAAACCGACAAAGGTAGCACCCGAACCAATATTTCGGGGGTGTTTGCTTGTGGCGATGCCCAAGATAAAATCTACCGTCAGGCAGTAACGGCAGCGGGAAGTGGCTGCATGGCCGCCCTCGATGCCGAAAGATATTTAGCCGCACAAGGCTTGCATTAATGAGAAGTTTTGCGTAAAATTGTTATGAAATGTGTCCCTTTACTCATTTTGGCATACTTTTAGTAATGTATTTTGTGCTGCTTTCTAACATAAACCCATAAAGCATGAAAAAGGCTCTATTACCAATTATCTTAGCGGTGTCTATCTCGAGTGCAACTTTTGCTCAACGTGGTGAGCGGGGGTCGAAACTCAATAAACCCAATATTCCATCTAACCAGAAGGATACAAAAGCTAAGGACAAGAATTTTAACAAAGCTAAGAAAGAAGATGATGAATTTAGCTTTGAGGAAGAACCAAAACTACGCTTCGTTAATGAGTTTGAAACACCAAAGGTTGTCGAATCGGCACCTGCAATTAAGCTCGAACCAATAAAGGAATTAAATACTGCGGTACACGAAGATACTTCAACGATTGACGAAGGACAAACCCTAATTGTTGAAATCGAAGACGAAGCCCAATTTGTGGGCAGTGACGAAATGGTGAAAATTGCCAGTTACTTCTCGGTTTGGGATACCGATTCGGTCGATCCTTATGGCATTGAAGCCAAAGAATTTGATGATGTCGTGCCGATTCAACTATACGATATTTCGCAAGGAAGATACTGGGCTGGGCCATTGAGCAAAGGCGTAACCAACTCCCCCTTCGGCTGGCGGTGGAAACGTTGGCACACTGGTCAAGACCTTGACGTAAACACGGGCGACCCAGTTTATGCCGCTTTCGATGGTATCATCAGAGTAGCAAGTACCCGTGGAGCTTACGGGCGTTGCGTTGTGATTCGTCACTACAATGGCCTCGAAACACTTTATGCCCACTTATCAAAAATTAATTTTGAACCAAATACTATCGTCAAAGCAGGCGACGAAATTGGCAAAGGTGGCAGTACGGGACGTAGCTCTGGGCCACACCTGCACTTTGAAACCCGCTACGAAGGAAACCCATTTGACCCAAAAAATATTTTTGCGTTTAATCCAAGCCAAATTAATATCATTTCGCAAGATTTTTTGATGACCTCACGTGTGTATGACTACCTGAGAGGAGGTGCAAATAAAGGTGATTTTGAATTTGATGAGCCAGTAGCACTTAGTCAGAAAGTTTGGTACAGGGTTCGCTCGGGCGAAAATCTTACCGAAATTGCTGAAAAGTTCCGTACAACTGTTACTGAGTTGAGCAAATTAAATAAGATTAGGGCTTATGCACGTCTAAGAGCGGGTTATCGTTTAAGAGTAAAATAGAAGTCTAAGAACGAATTTAAGCGACGTGAAACTTTTTACGTCGCTTTTTTTTTATGTTAAAAACAAACTTTGATAAACCAACTTATGAAATTAGATATACTTTTGATGGCGGCTCACCCAGACGATGCCGAAATGTCGTGTGGCGGTACGATTGCCTCGGCCATTGCAAAAGGCAAAAAAATTGGTATCGTTGATTTTACACGAGGCGAACTCGGTACTCGTGGAACGCCCCAAATCAGAACTTCCGAAGCGGCGGCTGCTTCCAAAATATTAGGTATTTCGACCAGAGAGAACCTCGGTTTTCGAGATGGTTTTTTCAAAAATGACGAAGCACATCAGATGAAATTGATTGCAGCTATTCGTCGGTATCGCCCCGAAATCGTACTGGCAAACGCCATCGAAGACCGCCACCCCGACCACGGAAAAGGGGCTGCATTGGCCGTTGATGCTTGTTTTTTGTCGGGGCTACGCATGATTCAGACTTTCGAGGCTGATGGTTCTCCTCAAAAAGAATGGCGACCAAAGGCTTTGTATCATTATATTCAAGACCGATACATTAAACCTGATTTAGTAATGGATATTTCGGCTTATTGGGACATAAAAGAGGCCTCAATTAGGGCTTATAAAAGTCAGTTTCATGACCCCGACAGCACCGAACCCGAATCGTACTTGACGAGTCCAGAGTTTATGGAATTTCTGAAAGCTCGCTCCCAAGAAATGGGGCATACGATTGGGGCAAAATTCGGTGAAGGCTATACCAAAACAAAAATGTTGGGCATTACTGACTTTTTTGATTTGGTGTAAATGGCTGATAGTTAAGGACTTGTATCGCTTTAAGTTACTTAATTTTCGGGTATATGAAGTTTTGTAGAAATGACCTCACAGAACCGACCGACCCAAACCTGGTTTCCGCTGGTGAGGTTGCTTTCTACCCTTTGAAAAGCCCCCCTCTCTTTTGGAGAGGGGCTGGGGGTGAGGTCATATATTCAATCCTTCACTCCTTAGTTTTTCATAATCTTGATATTGTTTCCCCGATTAGCCCTAATCTCGTCCACCATCTTTTTGTAGGCTTCGGGGCTGGTTGGCTTGCCTTCCGATGGTTGTTTTAGGTCGCTTGATTTAAGTTTTGCAAACGTTATTTTGGTAGCTATATAGACTAATTCACCATCGGCGATGTTTATTTCCAAAATCATTCCTGGGAGCGTGCCGTAGCTTTCGGGACCGCTTGGGCAACTGATTTCGGGCGTAAACCACGCTACGGTAGTTTTTTTGGTTTCTTCACTAACCATTGTTGCTTTCGTACAGACAAACCCTTTGATGGTTTTGGTTTCCGAGCCGAGTTTCCACGGCGTGGTTTGGAGGGTGTCGGTAATCAAATATTTCTTTCCCATCATCTCTCGCAATTCAATTTTTTTCTGACTTGTATAGTTGCGGTAAAGTTCGTTTTTGGGCATGGTCATTTTTATTGTCGCGCCTCCGTTTGTTGTGCCTTCATCATCGTCTTCATCTTTTTCGAGTAGTTTATAAATAGATTCGTCAGCATTAAAAAACAGTTGGTGTTGAGTGATTCTAAACTCAGGAATCATGGCCTTGATGGCCTCATCAGTAATGCGTTTGTGCATATTTATTTTTTGCTCAAAATCAATGATTCCTTCTTGTTTTTGGGCTTTCAGCGTACCAAAACTGCCCAAAATAATTGCTAAAAATACTATCTTTTTCATTTGTTTAATTGTTTAGTTCAGTGCAAAACTACCTTCCTTTTGTTGGTTTTTTGGTTAAATCAGGTTGATTTAAAGTTAATTTAGGTTAAAGTACGTTGGGGTTTTTACAAGAAATAGTACATTTGTTTCATGCAAAGCAACACCAGAAATAGGCTCCAAGTAATATTAATCATCGGCAGTATTTTATTGCTGATGCTATTCCAATTTTTTTGGATTCGGCAAAACTACGTTGAGCAGAAAAAACTACTGAAAGACAATATTGGTCGAATATTTAATACCACGATCACGGCTCTGCAAGATTCAATGATTGTCAAGCAGATGCAGTTGCCGTTGGCAAAGGCGATTCAGAAAAAGCCTGTAATTACGAAGCCAAAAATTAAAGTTCGTAAGGTTTGGGTTAATCTTGATACAGATAATCGGCTGACTGATAGTGTTTTGCGAACGGCCGATACGTTAATTAGAATGGTAAGTATTTCATCGCCTCGTAAGCAAATGCCTGATTCGGTGAAGAAACTTTTGGCGAGAATAGTTTCGGTCGTACAGCAGAAATCAAGCAATAGCCGATTAATCGTAAGGGTAAATACTGATTTAACCAAAAGTTTTACTTTTTATCCAAATAAATCAGATACTAATATCATCTTACCGACTATTTATTTAAAAAAAACAAATTCAAAAGTCAAGTCTAAACCCATTCTGAAAAAAACTGCCTCGGATACCTTGATAACGTTTAGTATTACTCAAGACTCGCTGCGGAAAGTTGATGTGGTGAAGGCTTTTCGAGAAAAATTATTGAAGTCATCAATAAATTTGCCTTTTGAGGTTTCTGAACAACCCAAAAACAAAACGGTAATCGTGCGTTCAAGAATGATGGTCGAGGGTGTTTCTTATAGAAAAATATTCTTGGCTAATTTTGATAGCTATGAAGGGTACTTATTTCAAAAAATCATTCCTCAAGTATTATTTTCACTTTTTTTGATAACCGTAACTGCGGGTGCTTTTTGGTTAATTTTCAGCAATTTACAACAACAAAAACGCTTAACTTTACTCAAAAATGACCTCATTAGCAACATTACCCACGAGCTAAAAACGCCCATTTCGACCGTCAGCGTTGCCATAGAAGCCTTGCGTAGTTTTGGTGGTTTACAAAATCCAGAACTTACAAAGGAGTATCTCGAAATCTCGAAAAATGAACTCAATCGGCTCTCTATTTTAGTTGATGATGTACTAAAAATGGCAATTTTGGAGCAGCAGCAACCCAATTTGAATCTGTCCGAAATTGATCTGAAAAATATGCTCGAACGGGTACTAAATACCTTAAAATTAACGTTTGAAAATCGCCAAGCGGAGGCGAAATTTGAAACCGATGGTCAGCAGTTTATGTTTTTGGGTGATGAAATCCACCTCACGAATGTAGTCTATAATTTACTTGATAATGCCCTAAAATACAACAGTAGTAACACCCTCGAAATTACGGTTACGCTTACCGAAAATCCGAGTCATTTTACGCTAACTTTTGCTGATAATGGCAGTGGTATCCCGAAGGAATTTCAGAAAAAAATCTTTGAAAAATTCTTTCGAGTGCCAACGGGCAACACCCACAACACCAAAGGCTACGGGCTGGGATTGAGCTACGTAAAAACCATCGTCGAGCAGCACCACGGCACAATCAACTTGGTGAGCAAGCAAGGCGTGGGGAGTGAATTTGAAATAAACTTTCCTAAAAACCGATGAAAATAAAAATATTATACGCCGAAGATGAGCCTTTTTTGGGCAAAATAGTGAAAGAAAGCCTCGAAAGTAGGGCTTTTGAGGTATTTATGGTGGCTGATGGCAAAGATGTACTTCTGGCCTATAACCAACACAAACCCGATATTTGTGTACTTGATGTGATGCTACCCAACAAAGACGGTTTTCAGTTGGCGAGCGAAATCAGGCAGTTGAATCCCGCAATTCCGATAATTTTTTTAACTGCCAAAACCCAAACTGATGATTTAGCCAAGGGTTTTCAGTCGGGCGGAAATGATTATATCAGGAAGCCGTTCAGCATGGAAGAACTCATCATTCGGGTTAATAACTTGCTTAATCTTACGCTCCAAAAAAGTACTAATTCGCCCAGTGTAATCACTATTGGTCAATACGAAGTTTCATTAAATCGCTACGAACTTACGCACCAAAACAACACCCGCAAACTCAGCCACCGAGAAGCCGAATTAATAAAAATCCTGTCCGAAAATCGCAATGCTATCGTGAGCCGCAAGGATATTTTGATGCAAATTTGGGGCGATGATTCTTATTTTAATTCCCGCAATTTAGATGTTTACATGACCAAGCTCCGTGAGTACCTCAAAGATGATACAACCCTCGAAATCATGACAATTAAAGGCGTGGGGTACTTTTTTAGGGTGTAGGCTACTTTCCGCATCTCGCCAAAAAATCATACAATATCTCCGAAAAATACTTTTTAGTGTCGTTTTGACAATTCTACGTTTCTTTTTTGCTTATATTTGCTTTTCAGTCGGAAAGTTTCAGTTTTTGAAACAAACCGAAGTACATATCGTTATTGATTTTATCAAACTTCCAAACCTACATCTAACTCAATGAAAAAAATTATTCTGCTCTACGCACTCATGCTGAGTGCCTTGGGTATTCAGGCCCAAAAGCGGGTCTTGGTTTTTTCACTCACTAAGGGTTTTCACCACGGTTCTATCAAAGAAGGAAACAAGTTCTTCTTAGAATTGGGTAAAAAACAAGGCTTTGCCGTGGATACCACCACCGATGCCAAGAAATTCAACGAAGAAACGCTCAAAACTTACAACGCCGTAGTATGGCTAAGTACCACGGGCGATGTGCTGAATCCTGTTCAGCAAGTGGCTTTTGAGCGGTATATCCAAGCGGGTGGCGGCTATGTCGGTATTCATGCCGCATCGGATACCGAATACGCTTGGCCGTGGTACAATGATTTGATGGGCGGGTATTTTGCGAGCCACCCAGGCGGAAAAGTATCGAATGTGCAGAAAGGAAAAATGATTACGCTTGATAAAACGTTTCCTGCATCGGCTCATTTTCCCGAAACTTTTGAACGAACCGATGAATTTTATGATTTCAAATCGTTGAAAACTGACATTCTGAAATTTATCGTAAAAGTTGATGAAAGCAGCTACGAAATGGGTAAAATGGGCGATTTTCACCCGATGGCTTGGTACCATGATTTTGATGGTGGCAAGGCCTTTTATTCAAATTACGGTCACACACCCGAAACATTTTCAGAACCATTAATGACCGAACATTTTTGGCAAGGTTTGAAATGGGCAATGGCCGAAAAGTTAGATTACGCCAAGGCACGCTCACAGCAAGCTCCCGAAGAGAACCGTTTCGAGCGAACAATCTTGGCATCTAACCTCAACGAACCTACCGAACTAACCGTGCTACCGAATGGCAAAGTGATTTTTACCGAGCGACGAGGCTTAGTAAAAGTGTGGAATCCTGCCACAAATAAAGTGAAAATTGCGGCACAAATGCCCGTTTACACCAAATTTGAGTATGGCTTGATGGGCGTTGGCATTGACCCAAATTTTGAAAAAAATAACTGGGTTTATTTTTATTATACCCCCGACGAAACCCGTGAGGTAACGAAAGATAATTTTTTATCAAGATTTGTGTATGATAACGAAAAAGATACCGTCGTGTTTTCA
>JANNEN010000482.1:0-1655 GCA_031378715.1 Emticicia sp. | reverse complement strand
TAATTGCTAATTGCTAATTGATAATTGGCTATAAACCCGCCACCGTCCGCTCCACAAACTTTGTCAAATCGGCACCAACCAACATTCCTTGTGCCAATAGCCCTAAGTCGTAAAGTTGTTTTGTTAGGGCTTTTTGGGTGATTTCGTCTTCGGTTTTGAGTATTTTACTTATCAAAACGTGGTTGGCGTTTATGACCACAGTGCTACCCATCGGCATCATTCCGAACATATCGCCTTGCCCGCTGATACGTTGCATATCTTTCCAGCGACGCATAAACTCGGGTTGTACGATACTCACGGGGTTTTCGTCGGGCGATAACGATTCAATCTGAATGGTGTTATTTCCTGCTATTTCCTTGAATAATTCTTCAATCTTTTTCTTTTCATCTTCGCCCAAAACACTTTCGAGATTAAGTCCTTTGTCAATCAACTTGTCGATACTGTCCGAATCAACTCTTTTGAAGGTCGTTTTCTCTAATTTCGACTCCAAAGCGTTAATAAAATGAGCGTCCAACGGCGAGTCAAGTACCAGCACGTCGTACGCACGCTTGCGAGCCGAAGCAATGAAGGCATCTTGCTGGTTTACATCATTGGCATACAAAAACGTTACTTGTTCGTCCTTGTTGGTCTGCGTTACTTGTACTTTTTCACGGTACTCGTCAATCGTAAAGTGCTGATTATCAACGTTTTTCAATAATAAAAACTCTTTTGCACGGTCATAAAACTTATCGTCCGATACGATTCCGTATTTGACAAATACGCCCACACTTTCCCATTTTTCTTCAAAACCTGGGCGGTCATTGCGGAAAATCTCTTGCAATTTATCCGCTACTTTTTTGGTAATGTGCGAATTTATTTTCTTGACGTTGCCGTCAGCTTGTAAATAACTGCGAGAAACGTTGAGCGGAATATCGGGCGAATCAATCACGCCGTGGAGCATCTGCAAAAACTCAGGTACAACGTCTTTTACATCGTCAGTAATAAAAACTTGGCGGCTATATAATTGTACTTTATCACGATTGAGTTGAAAATCTTTTTTGATTTTCGGGAAATATAAAACCCCCGTGAGGTTAAACGGATAATCGACGTTGAGGTGAATCCAGAAAAGGGGTTCTTCGCCATAAGGATACAACTCTTTATAAAACGCACGGTAATCATCATCGCTCAGTTCGGAAGGTGATTTTGTCCAAATCGGGTTGGGATTATTAATCACTTTTCCGTCAAATGCTATCTCAATCGGCAAGAATTTGGCGTATTTCTCCAAAATACCACCGATTCTGAAATTATCCAAAAACTCCTCCGAGTCGGCTCCGATGTGTAGAATGATGTCCGTTCCACGGTCTGTTTTCTCAACTTCGGTGATTTCAAACTCGGTGCTACCGTCACAAATCCAGCGGGCGGGGGTTTCGTCACGGAACGATTTGGTGATGATTTCGACGTTTTCGGCCACCATAAATGCCGAGTAAAAGCCCAATCCAAACTGACCAATTATCTGATTAGTATCGGGCGTATCTTTGTATTTTTCTAAGAATTCTTTTGCTCCCGAAAACGCAATTTGATTGATGTATTTCTTAATATCTTCGGCGTTCATACCGATTCCTTTGTCCGAAATCGTGATAGTTTTGGCTTCTTTATCGACCGAAACCTTGATGGTC
>JANNEN010000361.1:0-2686 GCA_031378715.1 Emticicia sp. | reverse complement strand
TCACCACCGCAACGCTGCTTTATAACTATCAGTTTAAAACTTATCCCAAAGATACGAGTAAATACGCCCGTGAAAAAACGCCTGTCAGAGCAGGTAAATGGGTTTCTGAAAAAATTAAGCCAATGAATATTGATACGATGCGTGTGACCGAGTTTTTTGAGGTAGCCACAACCCAAGCCAAAAATATTCGTGACCAGTTTTCGACAACGGTTGATATAATCAAAAGCAAAAAACGGGACGTAATCAAGGCCGATGTTGAGAAATGGCATAAATTTACTATGGCATTTGCTTGTTTTGTTATGTTTCTGATTGGTTCTTCGCTCGGTTCAATCATCAAAAAAGGCGGTTTCGGAATGCCCGTTTTGTTGTCAATAACGTTTTTTATATTGATGTACGTCTTGATGCAACTCGGCGATAAATACGCCAAGGAAGATATTTGGCCAGTGCTGTTGGGCGTTTGGATGCCCGATTTTGTTTTATTGATGTTTGGCATTTATTTCCTAACCAAAGCCACCAACGATGCCCGATTATTTGAAAGCGATATTTATGATGTATATCTCGAAAAACTAAAAGCCAAGTGGCAAAACCGTAGATTTTTTCGTAAAAGTATATCAGCTTGATAAGTTATTTACCTAAAAAAAAAGCCTAACATTTATACAAATGTCGGGCTTTTTTTAAATGTTCTGAATTTCCAGTTGCGTACCCATGCTGATATTCTTATCAATAATTTCAATAATCCCGTTCAAATCCGCTTCATTTTCGGCATAGTCGAGGTTATTTACATCAATAATTAATAATTTCCCATAGGTATAAACTTGGGCAAAATCCTCATAAAGTTTGTTCAAACTGAGTAAATATTGCGGATCGATGTTTTTTTCAAAATCTCGCCCACGCTTACTTATTTGGCGTTGAAGTTTCGGTAAATCGGCCTTCAAATATATCATCAAGTCGGGGTGAGTAATTGCCTGCGTGATGGTATTGAACATTCCTCGATAGGTCTGGTAATCGGTTTCGTTAAATTTCCCCGAATCATACAAGTTTCGTGCAAAAATGTAAGCATCTTCGTAAATCGAACGGTCTTGAATGATTGTTTTCTCCTGAGTCAATTTTTTTATCTTCAAAACTTGTTCAAAACGGCTATTCAAGAAATAAATTTGCAGATGAAATGCCCATTTCTCCATGTCTTCGTAGAATGGGGGCAAATAAGGATTGCCATCAACAGCTTCATAAAGTACGTCCCAGCCGTAATGTTTGGCCAATTTGGTAGCTAAGGTAGTTTTGCCAGCCCCAATATTGCCAGTAATTGCAATGTGCATTTTTTAGATGATAGGTTTGTAAATTGAATTGAATTTAAGTAGTTTTTTTGCAAAATTAAGCCTTTATCTTCCGAAAATGACAAAATAAAAAAAAGTTTTGTAATTTTGTAAAAATAACTCCAATCTACCCTTGGAAAAATTATTTGAAAAATGAAAAACTCTTTAATCAAAAGCCTCCCCAAAAAGGCACATTACGAGTACAGTACCTTGCTCTACTATTGCTACATTCCGATTGAAAATGTAGTCGAATACCGAGATATTCATCACCAATATTGTTTGGAAAACAACCTTTTGGGTAGAATCATCATTGCCCCCGAAGGTCTAAACGGCACCGTTTCGGGGCGGGTTTCCGACACTGAGCGATATATGGCTTGGCTGAAATCTGACCCTCGATTTGCCAAAATTGATTTTAAAGTGGAGGTTGTCGAACAGCACGTTTTTAACAAACTTTACGTTAGAATCAAGAAGGAAATTGTTCATTCCGAACTTCCCGTAAATCCCTTAGTACAAACGGGAAAGCACCTCGAACCCGCTGATTTAAAGACACTTATTCAAAATAACCCCGACGTTGTGTTGGTAGATATGCGTTCAAACTACGAACATTCCGTTGGTAAATTCAGAGATGCCATCACCTTTGATATGGAAAATCTACGGGAATTACCCGACCATATCAACGAAATTGCTCATTTGAAAAATAAAAAAATCGTCACTTACTGTACGGGTGGTATTAAGTGCGAAAAAGCCAGTGCCTACCTACTTTCGCAGGGTTTTACCGATGTTTATCAGCTTCATGGGGGAATCATAAAATACGGTTTGGAAGCGGGTGGCGAAAATTTTGACGGTAAATGTTACGTTTTCGATAATCGCCTCACGACCGATATCAATGTTGTGAATCCAACTGTGATCTCTCGGTGCTACGTTTGCGGCACTGAAAGTGAACGAATGGTAAATTGTGCCAATCCAGTATGTAATGAACACTTGCCAATTTGTCAGCAATGCGGACACGAAATGGCAGGTGCTTGCTCGCAAGCCTGTAAAGAACACCCACGCCGACGTGCTTATGATGGCACTGGAATTTATGTAAAAGCTACCACTGGGTACAGGCCAGAACTTGCATTTAGAACTCGAAAAAACACTAAAAAGTTACAAATAGTTGAGGCTTTGGGTTTATGAATTTTTAAAGATTATATTTCATAAAACATTGATAGTCAGTATTTTATTAACTCATGTTACGCAGTCTTGATTTCCTCTGTGCGACGGTCGCCCCTTTTTTCAAGGGGAGGTGTCCTGACGAAGTCGGTGGTGCGGCATTCCGACGGAGGGGTTTTCAGCGTAGAATAAGTTTTATAAGGACTTCAACTACCTTTGAC
>JANNEN010000334.1:0-5485 GCA_031378715.1 Emticicia sp. | reverse complement strand
CTCGTAGGAATATTCCAGTAGGGATTTAGAACAATTTGCGAAAGATTTCCCCGAAAAATGGTTGTTTGATGCACCGTTTTTCCGACCACTACATTCATGGCAAAAACTTGCTTTTTATTTTCAAAAACATGAAGCCTAAATTCTGGAATATTAATGAGCAAATATTCGTTTTCCATCTCCACGGGTATCCACCGCAGACGCTCCAAATTGACCATTATTTGCTTGATTCTGAAAGCAATCGGGCGGTTAAATTCTTTGATTGTAGCGGTATTTATCTCGCCATTTTCGACCAAACCCATGCGGTGCTGAAAATGCCGAACGGCTTGTGCCAACGAATCGGTAAAGTACATCGAGTTGTCGTTTGTCTTCAAATCGCCAGTCAGAATTAAGTGTTTTTTTGCATTGACCAAACACGCATTGCTATCGCCAACTGCCAAGGTTTTTTCATCAGTAATCACGCTTGGCAATCCCCCGTTTTTCTGCATGATTCGGTATTGCCTCAGTTGTTCCTTTAACTTGATGTAATAAAGGTTGAGCGGTTCTTGAATTTTTTCGCAAAAAACCGACGAAACCAATGAATCAAGTAGCATTTGGTAGTTTTTCTTTTTTCGGGGAATAAACCAATCAAGGTTTCGTGGACTTTTGGTTGTGCCGCTATAAACTTTTTGAGAATACTGAAAGAAGGTAGTTGTCAGTAATAATTCTAATTCTTGGGCAAGATTTTTTTGAGATAAAAACTGTTTTTCATCTGCCATAACTGCCGTCATCAGATTGTCTAAGCGGGCATTGTGAAAACTACTATCGGCAAAATCACGGTTATAGTTTTGCAAACGAGCGTAAAAATTAGGAGCCGCACAAGTGATTCCTTGCTGATTGAACCAACCGAATTGGTAATTTCGTCGGGTATAAAATTGATTTACTTCGCTTTTAACGGAATCTGAAAGAGAGGAAGAACGCAGGAAAGTGCTAATAACTGTACTATCAAGCACTAAATTGGTGTAGTTTTTGGAGGAATAAACGCTTTCGTCAGCCGATGACTTTTGTTTTTTATTTTTGTTACAACTTGCCATTATCAAAACAAAAAACAGGCAACTTACTAATCGAAGAAAATCAAGGAAGGCTACCTTGCGGGAGAAGCCTTCCTTGAAAAATCTAACTGTGGATATACAATAAACTTCCATTGGCGAGTACAGGAACGACCTGCGGAATGAGTGATTGTGGCAAAGCTGGACAGCCGTAGCTGCGACCGAGCCGACCGTGCTGTTGAACAAACGATGCACTCACATAAGTAGCACCGTGAATGATGATTTCTCGGCGGCGGGCATTGTCGTTGATGCCTTTTTCTAAGCCATGCAGCAACAAAGCCGAACCGTGTTTTGGACTTTGAATGACGGCCCCAACCAAATAAAACCCCAAGCTGCTTTGGTGCGATTCCATTCGATTGGAAAACGAACGAGCCATGTTTTCACCCGACTTTTGACCGTGTGCCACCAATGACGAAAACAATAGCTTTTTCTTGGCAACATCAATCACAAAAAACCTTTCTACGTTGGAGGGCAAGGTGAAATCAACGATTGTAATGATTGATTTTGCGGGACGGAACTTCTCGAAACCCCGCAATGACGCTTTGAAGGCATCATAACTTACCACTCCCGTAAGTTGGCAATCGGTGTAGAAACATTGTGTTTCATCGACCTCAATTTTTGTCTTTTCTGCTGATAATGAGGTGTTTACGAAACACATATTGAGTAATAAACAAATTACATGGAAGCTAATGAGCATGATTGATATGATTTTCATTGATACTGGTATGACACTAACAGTTTATCTCGGTAATCATTGCAACAAAACTCGTTTATCTTCCGTGTAATATCTATTTATTGCTTCGCAGGCTTCAATAAATCATAAAATTGGTCGAGCTTTGGCATCAAAATAATGCGTGTACGGCGGTTTTTTGTGCGACCGTCGACCGTGCTGTTGTTTGCCAAAGTATTGTATTCGCCTCGTCCTGCGGCGATTAGTTTATTGGGGTCAATACCGAAACTTTGTTGCATCATTCTGACAACCGAGGTGGCACGCTTGGCACTCAAATCCCAGTTATCGGCAAGGCAATCGGTGTTGATTGAAACATTGTCGGTGTAGCCTTCTACCATTACGTCAAGTTCTGGTCTTGACTTGATAATGAGGGCGATTTTCTCTAAAACGGCATTTGCTTTGGGCGAAATTTTGGTGCTGCCCGTGCTAAACAACATCTTGTCGGAAATATTAATAAAAACCACCGTTTTATCAACTTTTATCTCTACGTCTTTGTCTTCAATGCCATTGCGAAGCACACTCGTAAGGTTCACGGCCAAAGCCAAATTGACAGAATCGGCTTTGGTGCGGGCGGCTTGGAGCAAATAAATATACTTATCTTTGGTGGCTAATTGCGACAACGTTTGATTAATATTGGCATTGGCTTCTTTCGACAAAACCGTTAAGTTTCCAACGGCATCAAGTTGTTTATCACGCAAATTTTTGAAGTCGGCAATTTGTATTTTCAAGTCGCTGATTTGTGCATCACGCTGCTGGACAGTGCCGATTGTGGTATTTTTTTGAGTTTCGGCTTCTTGCTGCATTTGCGACATTCGTTCGAGTTTGTCTTTGTAATCCTGCACGGTATCGCCACATTTTACCAAATCAGATTCTGATTTATCGTAGCGTGTTTGTAGCTCGGTGAGTTTTTTTTTGGCAACGCAAGATGTCAGCGATAGCCCTACGAATAGGACGAATAAAAGTTTGAAAGGAGTTTTCATATTTGTTATAAAATTGTGTGAATGACTGATAATGAGATGGTTATGAAAAAACTCAATTCAAATACCGCCTCAAAACCCAAGCGATGGTTTCGTGCTGAATCATGATGCCCGTCAGAAAATCGGTTGTGCCTGCGTCTTTGTTTTTGTCGCAGATTTCGATATCTTTTCTTAGTTCAACAATCACTGATTCGTGGTCGCCCAAAAGTTCTTTCAGCATTTCTTTTTGTGACGGATAAACATCGGGCGATTCTTTGAGTCGGGTATGTTTTCCAAATTCTTTCATCGTGCCGATGGTTTTACTACCCAACTTTCCGATGCGTTCGGCCACTTCATCAATCGTTTCTTCGAGTTCGGTATATTGCTCTTGAAAAAGTCGGTGGAGTTCCATAAAACTCTCGCCCGAAACGTTCCAATGAAATTTTCGGGTTTTGGTGTACAGCGTCATTTCGTCCGCCAAAATGACTGATAATATACTAACGCTGCTCTGTAAATGTTCTGCTGTAATGCCGATTACTGGTTTCATAATGTTAATTTTGTTTTTCTTAATTTTTTTAAGAGTATGTTTTGAATTTATTATTCTGGTCAAAAAATCGGGGTGCCGAGCCATTAGATTTTTTGATTAATTGAGTGAAAAATTTGCAGACATAGCACCGCTACGTCAAGAATTTTTTATGAAAAATATGCGAAAAAGGTACTTTTTAAATCGAATCATAAATCCAAAACATACGCTAACTACACTGCCCCAAAATAACCCAAATAATCACGAAAACGATGACTGTGCCGAAGCATCCGCCACCGAGTTTTTTGGCTCCGTAGCCCGCAATAAGTCCTTTAAAAATATTATTCATGTTTTATAATTTATTGATTATCAAGTATTTACACAATCAAAGTGGATCAGAAAGCCCGCTAACTCGAATCAATTTTTTGTTCACAAATTCATTGATTCCTAACTCCGAAAGTTCACGGCCATAGCCCGAGCCTTTTGTGCCGCCAAAGGGCAAATCGGCTTGTGTCCAAGTTGGGTGATTGATAAAAACCATACCCGAATCAATCTGGTCGGCTACCCTTTTGCCCCGCTCAATATCTTGCGTAAAAATCGAACCGCCCAAACCAAACGGCGAATCGTTGGCCAATGCTATGGCGGCTTGCTCATCTCTTACCCGATAAAACGAAGCCACTGGCCCGAATAATTCTTCGTAATAAGCAGGGTTTTTCTTGTCGATATTGGTCAAAATTGTTGGTTGTATAAAATTTCCAGGCGAATCAACTTTTTTTCCGCCAATCAATACTTTTGCCCCCGCTTCGGTTGCTCTTTTGAGTTGGTCAATGATATGTTCGAGGGCTTCTTGGCTACTCAACGGCCCCAGTTCGGTGCTTGTGTCCATGGGATCGCCTACTTTTAGTTTCGACATTTTGGTACTAAATTTCTCCAAAAACTCATCGGCAACCGCCTCAACCGCAATAAAACGCTTGGAAGCCACACAACATTCGCCGTTATTGTTGATTCGTCCAACAACCGCCCACTCGACTGTTTTGTCAATATCGGCATCTTCCAAAATAATAAACGCATCGCTGCCGCCTAATTCTAAAACCGATTTTTTCAAATATTTGCCCGCTTCGGCCGCCAAACTTGCTCCTGCGGCTTCGCTTCCCGTGAGCGAAACGCCCTTGATTCGCTCGTCCGAAACCAAGGCTGTGGCACGTTTTCCCGACATCAAAAGGTTGGTATAAAGCCCTGCGGGAGCATCGGCATCTTTGAATAAGGCCTCAATGGCAATGCCGCACTGCGGAACGATGGAGGCGTGTTTGACCAAGATCGTGTTGCCAATCATAATATTTGGAGCCGCAAAACGAGCCACTTGATAAAACGGAAAGTTCCAGGGCTGCACGCCGAAGAGTACACCAACGGGGCTATGTCTGATAAAGGCTTCGCCCAATGCTGGATTGAGCGGTTTATCGGCAAGAAATGCTTCGGCATTTTTGGCGTAATAATCAAAAATGTTGGCACTCAGCACTATTTCGCCTACTGCCTGAGCGATGGGTTTTCCCATTTCTAAGGTTATCATTTTGGCAAGCGAGTCCTGCTTTTCTCGCATCAGTTCTGCTACTTTGTGCAGTACATTGGCTCGTTGCTTGTACGTTGTTTTTTTCCAAGTTTCAAAGGTAGTTGATGCCTGGGCAATGGCCGAATCAATGGCTTTGTCGGTCATTTCTTCAAAAGATTTGACGACTTCGTTTGTTGCAGGATTTGTTGTTTGAATGGGCATGAGTTTGCAGGATTAAGAATGGTGTAAAACAAGTTCTTTCGTTTTTTTTAACCACGGAGTTTTGAAGAGTTTCAGCACAGAGATTCACAGAGTTTTTAGCTATTTGGTGCAACTCCGTGTCTAACCCTGTGTAACTCCGTGGTTAAAACACACTATTGCTATACTTAATTATTAACAAATTAGTGTATTTCAAGAATGTAATTCCTCTAAAATAATTGTTTTCATGGCTATAAATGTGTTTTTGAAAATGCTTTCACCACAAAGTTTTGAAGACCTAATATATTGATTATCAAGGCAATAGAGGTATCAATCCTTTGTGGCAAAAACAAAATTGTGTGGATTTTGTATATTGGTGGATTTAGTTATTCTAAGAAATTAAAGTGTTTCTACACCCGAATGTTCATCAACGAATTGAATAGTCCG
>JANNEN010000317.1:0-6998 GCA_031378715.1 Emticicia sp. | reverse complement strand
GGCTTGAAAAAATCTTCTTCGCTTTTCTTAAAAGTATGTTTTTTTACAAATGCTGCTACTTCAACTATCAAATCATTGTCGGTTTCGGTAGCCAACCATTTAAACATTTCGAGTCGAGTGCTTTCTGCTGCTATTGACGTTGCCATTTTCTGAGAAAATTTAATGTTACTACTCTTCTTTTGATAACATTTTGCTTGGGTCTTGCTGAGTATTAAAAACTGCTAAAATTTCAATTACGCCTTTGCTCGCATCTACTTGATACAGGATTTTATGTTTTCCTTCAACCAAATATCTTACTTTAAGCCCTTCTGCACTATGGTTTTCTTGAATTGTTCCCATTTCTGGAAAATTTTCCAACAAAAATGACTTGTTGAAAATTTTGTCAATTACCTTGTCTGCAAAGGACTCATTATTTTTGAGCTTCAGATGGTTGAATGTTTCAACCAAATCATTTTCAGCATCTACTGTCCAAAAAACTCTCATCTCCCCCAAGTTTTAGCTCGTTCTCTCATTTCAGCAATGGTGTAAACTTTCCCCTCTGCCGCACTATTTCGAGCTTTCATGATTTTCTCAGTCAATTCTTGTTCAGTCATTGGCTTGAAAAAATCTTCTTCGCTTTTCTTAAAAGTATGTTTTTTTACAAATGCTGCTACTTCAACTATCAAATCATTGTCGGTTTCGGTAGCCAACCATTTAAACATTTCGAGTCGAGTACTTTCTGCTGCTGTTGACGTTGTCATTTTCTGAGAAAATTTAATGTTACTACGCTTCTTTTGATAACATTTTGCTTGGGTCTTGTCGAGTATCGAAAATAGAAATTATTTCAATTATACCCTTGTTTGCATTAATTTGGTAAAGAACTTTGTAAAAACCTTCAAGTATGTATCGAATTTTTAAGCCTTTTAATGCTTTATTCTGTTCGATTGTTCCCATCTCTGGAAATTCTACTAATAATTGTGTTTTGTCAAAAATTTTATCTACTACTCCATCTGCAAACTTTAAGCCTCTAAAAACTCTTAAATTTTCGTGAATCTCTTCGAGGATTGTAATTGCTTCATCTGAAAAATCTACTTTCATCGCCCCCAAGTTTTTGCTAATTTTCTTGCGTCTTCTAATGAGGTTACTCTTCCTTCTGCAATGTCTTTTTTGCCTCGCTCAATGGATTTAAGAATCTCGTCTTCCCATGAACTATGGTTTTTGACAATATGAACGATATTCTGAACAAAACTTTCATCTTGTTCATTGGCAAGCCATTCTAAAAGTTCTATTTTAGAGGTTTGCATCGCTGGAGAAATTGAATTTGCCATTTTTTGAGAAAATTTAATGTTACTACTCTTCTTTTGATAACATTTTGCTTGGGTCTTGTCGAGTATCGAAAACTGAGATTATTTTTATTGTGTCTTCTTCTACAAGGTATAAAATTTTACAATGACTCACAACTAAATACCGGCACGCATAACCAATCAATTTTGAATTTTGTTCTGTCTGCCCTGCATCTGGATAGTTTTTCAAAAACATTGGACTTTCAAGAATCTTATTTTTGATGTTATCTGCAAATATTTTTCCTGAATAATCCTTGTGAAATTTGTAAATATCAAACAGGTCTTGTTTTGCAAACTTTGTCCAAACTATTTTCATCATTACCAGCTTTGGGCTTCTTTTTCTAAATCCTCCTGACTGATTACATCACCCATTTCTGCTTGCTTGATACTTTCTAAAACTCTCGAAACGTAATGATTTTCTATAAAATCATTAGTTTTTCCAAGTAACTTAGAGGAAATCACGTTGATTTCCTCTAAGGTTTCGGCATCATTAGACGAAACAATTCTTTCGATGATGCTAATTTTTGTTGCTTCAAGTGTTGTTGTCATCATTGTAAAACAAAAAATGTTATCAAAATGAGCAATATTACTGCAAAGTAATCTCCAAGGCCAATCCACGAAGCTCGTGAACCAATACATTGAACGACTCAGGGATATTTGGTTTTGGTAAGTTCTCTCCCTTTACAATTGCTTCGTAGGCTTTGGCACGACCAAGTACGTCATCAGATTTTACAGTCAAGATTTCCTGCAAAATATGAGCCGCACCGAAGGCTTCCAACGCCCAAACCTCCATCTCGCCGAAACGCTGTCCACCAAACTGGGCTTTTCCGCCCAATGGTTGTTGCGTGATGAGTGAGTACGGCCCAATCGAACGGGCGTGCATTTTATCATCAACCAAGTGGCCGAGTTTCATCATGTACATGATTCCGACGGTTACTTTTTGGTCAAATGGTTCGCCCGTCAAACCGTTGTAAAGTTGCGAACGTCCGTAAGGCGGCAAACCAGCCTCTGCCAATTCGGCTGATACTTCGGCTTCGGTTGCACCGTCAAAGATTGGCGTGGCGTATTTACGCCCTAATTTTCTACCCGCAAGGCCAAGTACTACTTCGTATAGCTGACCGATGTTCATACGTGAAGGTACACCGAGTGGGTTAAGTACGATGTCCATTGGCTGGCCTTCGGCCGTAAACGGCATATCTTCGTCACGCACGATACGTGCCACAACGCCCTTGTTTCCGTGGCGACCCGCCATTTTATCACCTACTTTCAACTTGCGTTTTTTGGCGATATAAACTTTGGCTAACTTCACGATACCCGCTGGGAGTTCGTCGCCGACTTCCAACACAAAACGTTCACGTTTATAGCGACCAATTACTTCACTACGACGAGCCAAGTAATTCTTGCAAAGTGCCACGATTAGTTTGTTGAAAGCCGTGTCTTCTGTCCAACCGTCCAGAATCACATCACCTAATAAGTTTACTTCCTCTGGCACATTGTATTGACTTTCATCAACGTAATTGTTTTTATCGGGGAATAAATTATTGGCGATATTCGAGCGATTAAACTTCATTCCTTTGGAAATTAGCTCATCACCAAATTTATGCTTCACGCCCGTCGTTGTCTTGCCATCGAGCAATTCAACCATTTTATCAATCATTAAGCCACGGAGTTCGAGCAACATTCTTCCGTGCTTTTTCATCAATATTTTTACTTCTTCTTTGTGCTTCGAGCGTTCTTCTTTGCTTGGGCGAGAGAAAAGTTTTGTGTCGATGATTACACCGTCCATTGATGGGGGTGATTTTTTCGAGGCATCTTTTACATCACCTGCTTTGTCGCCAAAGATAGCACGGAGGAGTTTTTCTTCTGGGGTTGGGTCTGACTCACCTTTTGGGGTAATCTTACCAATCAGAATATCTCCTTCACGCACACGAGTACCCGTACGAACGATACCGTTTTCGTCAAGATTCTTTACGGTTTCTTCCGAAACGTTCGGAATCTCGGCCGTTAGTTCTTCTTCGCCACGTTTGGTATCACGCACTTCGAGTTCGTATTCTTCGATGTGAATTGAGGTGAAAATATCTTCACGTACAACCCGCTCCGAAATCACGATTGCATCTTCAAAGTTATATCCCTGCCACGGCATGAAGGCAACCAAGAGGTTACGTCCGAGGGCAAGTTCGCCGCCTTGGGTGGCGTAGCCTTCCACTAATATCTGACCTTTCTTTACGGCATCGCCTTTCAGCACAATCGGACGAAGGTTGATACAAGTATCTTGGTTCGTGCGGCGGTGTTTGATTAGTTCGTAAGCCGTAATGTTTGTATCAAAACTTACTAATGTTTGCTCGGGTGTCCAGTCGTAGCGAACTTTGATGACGTTGGCATCAACGTATTCGATGATTCCGTCTTCTTCGGCCACAACCAAAGTACGAGAGTCACGGGCCAAACGACCTTCCAAACCTGTACCAACGATTGGAGCTTCGGGACGCAACAAAGGCACTGCCTGGCGTTGCATATTCGATCCCATCAAGGCACGGTTGGCATCATCATGCTCAATAAACGGAATCATTGATGCAGCCACCGACACAATTTGGTTAGAGGCAATATCCATCAAGTCGATTGATTCGGGTGATTTCATCGGGAAGTCACCTTCATAACGACACTTCAAAGTATCTACCGAGAAATTTCCTTCAATATCAACGTCGGCCGTGGCCATGGCGATATTTTTTCCGTCCTCTTCTTCGGCAGTTAAGTAAATGATTTCTTTGGTCAATTTACCATTTTCAATCTTCACGTAAGGGGTTTCGATGAAGCCCATTCCGTTGATTTTGGCATACGTACAAAGTGACGAAATCAAACCGATATTTGGACCCTCTGGGGTTTCGATGGTACACAAACGCCCGTAATGGGTATAGTGTACGTCACGAACCTCGAAGCCTGCACGCTCACGGCTTAGTCCACCTGGCCCGAGTGCCGACATACGACGCTTGTGCGTAATTTCGGCCAATGGGTTGGTTTGATCCATGAACTGCGAAAGCTGATTTGTACCAAAGAATGAGTTAATAACCGACGAAAGCGTACGGGCATTAATCAAATCTACGGGTTTGAAATCTTCGTTATCACGGACGTTCATACGCTCCTTGATTGTACGAGCCATACGAGCCAAACCTACACCAAATTGGGAGTAAAGTTGCTCGCCCACGGTACGCACACGGCGATTTGACAAGTGGTCAATATCATCGACAACGGCCTTAGAGTTAATCAAACTGATAAGGAACTTAACGATTTCGACAATATCTTGGGTTGTGAGTACGCCCGTTTCGAGTGGGGTAGTCAAGCTCAATTTTGTATTGACACGGTAGCGACCTACTTCACCCAAATCGTAGCGTTTTTCAGAGAAAAACAATCCTTGGATAATCTCACGGGCGGTTGCTTCGTCAGGGGCTTCGGTGTTACGGAGCTGACGGTAGATTTGCTCAACGGCTTCCTTTTCGGAGTTTGAGCTATCACGCTGTAAGGTATTATAGATGATATTGAACTCCGAAACGTTGGCATCTTCACGGTGCAAGATGATTGATTTCTGCTCAGTGTTGAGAATGGTATCAATGTCGTTTTCGGTGATTACAGAGTCACGCTCCAAGATTACCTCATTGCGGTCAATCGAAACAACTTCACCCGTATCTTCATCTACGAAATCTTCGGTCCAGGTACGTAATACACGAGCGGCAAGGCGGCGACCGATTGATTTTTTCAAGGCTTCTTTTGTGCCAGGAATTTCTTCCGACAGGCCAAAAAGGTTCAAGATGTCTTTGTCAGACCCGAAACCGATGGCACGAAGCAATGTCGTAACTGGGAATTTTTTCTTACGGTCAATGTAACCATACATGACGTTTATTACGTCGGTCGAGAACTCAATCCACGAACCTTTCATCGGGATTACACGAGCCGAATAAAGTTTCGTTCCGTTGGTGTGCTTGCTCATTGAGAAGAACACGCCTGGCGAACGGTGCAACTGCGACACGATTACACGCTCGGCTCCGTTGATAACGAACGAGCCACGGCCGTTCATGTACGGAATGTTTCCGAGGAATACTTCTTGCTCAATGGTTTCGAAGTCTTCGTTGTCGGTATCATTACATATCAAACGTAACTTTGCTTTCAAAGGCACGGCGTAAGTAAGACCACGGTCAATGCACTCATCGACCGAGTATTTTGGTGGGTCGATGGTATAATCGACGAACTCTAATACGTAATTCTCACGTGAGTCAGCGATGGGGAAGTTTTCGGCAAATACATTGAAGAGCCCTTCCATTTTGCGGCTTTCGGCTGGCGTTTCGATCTGGAAAAAATCTTGAAAAGATTTTACCTGAATATCCAAAAAGTCTGGATATTCGATGAGCGGCTTTACCGTCGCAAAACTTTTTCTACCAGTTTCTGTTAGATTCAAGGTTTGAAAAGTTTTAAAGTGACATAAAAATTTAGATTATGTATCACGTCGGATATTTGTTATGATTAAAATTTCGTTTTGTAAAAATTTTAATGACATCATACATCAAATATCATACATATAGTATATATTCGTAGTGAAGCGGAAAATTATCCCTGTTCGGCTGCCCTACGAAAACGGCCGTGTATCGGATAAAAATCTGACAAGTGAAAAGCATACCTATACAAGATACTTGTAAATAGGGTGCAAAAGTACTAATTATTAACGACAAAAACAACTATTTATTATGTTTTTTTGTAACATTTTGGCTTGTCATTGATCGGATTAAAAGAACATTGTATTTATCTTCAATTATGTATGTTTTTTTTTACTTTATAAAAATTTTAATATTAAATTTCGATTGGCTAATAAAATACGCATTGATACTTTGATTGACTGCTTCGACTGATGTTATTTGGCGGTGCCATTCTTTTTATTCACAAAGACTTTATGTTACTTAATTTAGTAAAAGATGAGTGTATCTGTACAATATTTACTATTCGTATTTGTCGTTACAACTGCATTAGTAGTGGTTTTTTACTTGATGAAAAAGGCCTTTCTCAAGTACCGTAACATACATATTAATAGTGAAGATGATTTTTCAAGACATCATTACAGGCACGTTTTGTATTTTTTGGCGGTTGGAATTTTCATTCCAGCCAGCGAACTCTACATTGAGATTTTTGGGATACGCACAGAAAGTGAGTTGTCCTATAATTTGCTCATTGGATTGGTGTGTTTGGGTATTGTATTTGGCAGTAGTTATTACAGGTTAATCAAGAAAAACTTAGGTAATCTTTTCGTAGCTTTTTTTGTTATTTACAATCTGCTATTATTTTACAAGATAGGCACCATTGGTCAAATGGGTTTTTTGACTTTGGCAGAGTTTACGATGATCAATATGTTGTCGTATTATGCCCTCAATCGGGCTCGAGACTTGTCCATTTATTTTCTATCAATCATTTTGATTTTGGTGAGCTTACTCACTACGGAGCTTATTTCTACTCGAGATTTTATTATTTACTTCAACAGCTCGTTCATTGCTTTTATCACTAATTACATAGTTTATTACACCGATTTAAGTGTGAAAGAAAACTTACTTTTTGCCTATAATTTTGTCAATAAAGGCAATTTGTTTATCATCGGTGTAAACAGAGGGGGTTTTGTTACTTTTATCAGTAAAAACGTAAAAC
>JANNEN010000227.1:0-7359 GCA_031378715.1 Emticicia sp. | reverse complement strand
GTCAAATCGCCCAGTTCGCCCTCAAACTCGCCCATCGAAGCCAATTTTTTTAACTTTTGGGTGGCATCAACGGCATTTGAAACCAACTCACGAAGAAATATTTCGTGGTCGGAATAAAGAAATTTTTTGATGATTGGAAAAATATTTTCCGTGTTAATCGAAATCGTACCTTTTTCAGCTACCATAGTATTAATGAAAAATGAATAATGTAAAATGAATAATGCTTCTTGCCAAAAAAACAGTAAAAAAACTCATTAGATTTGGTAATGCCTACGCATCAAAGCCTGTTCCAAAGACTCAAAAACTGACAGATTGGCAGTTTTTAAAAATATTCTGCTGTTATGATATACTATTTCTTACAAAAAAGTGTTTATTCCGTTAATTATCAACCGTTATCAATAATCAAAATTAGCATTGAAAAAACTCCTCATCGCCGCTTTGTTTTTTGTAGTTTCTACCGCAACTTTCGCCCAAGCCGAGTATCACACGCCCTTTCGCTGGGATATTGGTATGCACTATGCCCGCCCCAGTAACTATGGTGTTGGCATCGGGATTTTTACCGAACCAAAATATTTGGTGACCGATAATATTTCGGTTGGTATTCGAGCCGAGGCTACTATTCTTGGCCGACTAAAATTAGCAAATGCCATTGGTGGCGGGTCGTTGGGTTGGGTTACGTCGCTGTTGGCGATAAGTGATTATCATTTTGGAGAAACTCGTTTTCGCCCGACCGTTGGTATTGGTGCGGGTCTTTTTCGCCCAACGGCGGCTTCGTATAGCGTGGGAGATATTCTGCCCGAGTTGGCTCGTGGAAGCAAGTTTGGGGTTTCGCCCCGAATTGGTTTTGATATGGGGCATTTTAGGCTATCGGCCGATTATAATTTTATTTTTGGGCAACGAAACCTGCTCAATGGGCAAACGATTGATCTCAACCAAAATCATTTGAGTATTAAACTTGGTATTTTCTTTGGCGGGGGCATTCGTGAGGAGTAGATTTGAGGATTTTAATTTTAGATTTCAAGAAAAATAGTGTAGTTTTGAATGTAAAATTTCCCGCAAAATAATGTTTCTGAAACTGACAAAATTCTCTTATATCGCCTCATTTGAAATCGAACATATCAAGTGTTTTAAAGATAAACAGATACTTAAATTTACCGATGAAAATGATAAACCCTACCGTTGGACGGTACTACTTGGAGATAACGGAACGGGCAAAACCTCGATTTTGAGAAGTATGTTAATGACCGTTCAGGGGTACTACCATCATGCAAAAAAGCAATATATTGATCTTTTGAATGTGAATGAAAATTCATCATTAATGCTAACTTATCTCAATAATAAGGGTCAAGAAAATGACTTGATAACGTTTAAAAATTACGGAAAAGGCTTGTTAGTAAATGTTGAGGCTGAGGCCGATGGAATTAACTTCTCCGAGCCAATATTTGGTTATGGGGCCAATCGCATCGGAGCAAAAGGGAGTGCGTCTTTTTTTGAAAAAAGTTTTGATACAGGAAACTTAATTGACGAAGACGAAAAATTGATTGACGTGGAGCGATACTTTTTGGACATTGACCATTTCAATAAAACCAAGAAAACCGCTAAATCTCAGGCAGAGTTTGATACATTAAAGCAAATGTTGCTCAGTATCTTACCCGAAATCGAAGATTTACGCATCATTACCTCAGAACGAAATACTAAATTGGAGTTTCTGACCCCTTACGGATGGGCAAAATTCGGAGATATGAGCTTGGGTTATCGAACCATCACGGCTTGGATGGTAGATTTGGCCGTGAAGATGTTTTCCATTTCGCCCAATAGCAAAAGCCCCTTGGAGCAACCCGCAATAGTGTTTATTGATGAAATTGATCTGCACATGCACCCGCAATGGCAACAAAAAATTATTGGTTATTTGACCGAAAAATTCCCCCGAACCCAGTTTATCGTGACCGCCCACAGCCCACTCATCGTGCAGTCAGCGGCTGATGCCAACGTGATAGTGCTGAAAAGAAAAGGAAATCAAGCGGTGGTTGAAAATGACCCTATTTCGGTCAAAAATTGGCGAATCGATCAGATATTGTCCAGTGATTTGTTTGGGGTAAGTAGTCGAAGTGTGGAAATTACAAGCAAACTAACTCGGCGAAAGGAACTTTTGCGGAAAGATAAATTAGGATCAAACGAAAAAAAAGAATTAGAGAAATTGGAAAAAGAAGTATCGTTTTTGCCTTCGGCTGAAAGCCCCGATATGATCAAAGCCATGGATATTATTAGAAAAGCAGCCAATAATCTGAAATAATGATACCAATTTCAAAAGGGGAAACACCGAAAATATTAGCTGAAAAGGGACAAGCCTTGGTAGCTCAAATGAAAATTGCCTACACAAATGGACAACGAAAATTTGACTTTGATTCGGCAGTATATGGTGGAAAAACCGTTAAAGATTTGCTGATTAATGCCCAACACAACAAATGCTGTTTCTGTGAATCAAGCCTTCATGCCCAGCACGGTGATGTGGAGCATTTTAGGCCCAAAGGTGCTTGGAAACAAACCGATAAAGACAGCCTGAGTGAAGTCGGGTATTATTGGTTGGCCTACGAATGGGATAATTTATATTTGGCTTGTCAGAAGTGCAACCAAATGTTTAAAAAAAACTTTTTTCCACTCGAAAATCCACATCAGCGAGCTTTTGACCATACCTTTGATGTGTCAAACGAAGTTTACTTAATTATTAATCCTGGAATTGATAATCCACAGGAGCATTTGGTTTTTAAAAAAGAAGTCATCGTTGCCAAAACCAGAAAAGGAGAAGAAACTATCAGCCGAACTGCCATTGATCAAAGTACTTTTGAAGAGGATAGAAGCAACTACTACAAGGCCGTTGATGCCTTGATAAAATGTTTAAAATTGTTCAACGAAAATCAGCTTACATCGCCCGATGGAAACGAAATCGTATCGACTATTTTTGAAATAGTGGCACCCAAAAAGCCATATTACGCTATGCTTCGGGATAATTTTAAGACCCAATTAGAAACTTTTGGAATAGTGATTATGTAATAAATTTCGAACCAATAAAATAGGTTTAAACAGATTTGTAATACATATTTCTGATTATCAACGATTTAACAAACAACAAAACTATGAAAAAACAAATCTTATTACTTTCAGTGGCCTCGGTGCTGACAATCTATATTTCTTGTCAAGAAGAAAAAGAATGTTGTGCTATGCCGCCCGCTGCGACGTTGCCCCCTACGCCCGTTGTGGTCTATAAAATTGATAAATCAAAGCCCGTTTGGCAAGATGAGTTTGATTATAAAGGCCTGCCCGATACCCAAAAATGGGGCTACGACATCGGCGGAAACGGCTGGGGAAATCAAGAAAAACAATACTACACCAATGACTTGAAAAACGCTCGTGTCGAAGACGGTAAGCTCATCATCGAAGCCCACAAAGAAAATTTCGGCTCGAATGGCTACACCTCGGCTCGCTTGGTGAGCAAGGGTAAAGGTGATTTTTTGTACGGACGTTTCGAGATAAAAGCCAAACTACCCAAGGGCGTTGGCACTTGGCCCGCTGCTTGGATGCTGCCAACCGTTCAGACTTATGGCACGAACTACTGGCCTGATAATGGCGAAATAGACATCATCGAACACGTGGGTTTTGACCAAAATCGGATTCATGGTAACGTTCATACCAAAGCCTTCAATCACTCGATTGGCACCAACAAAGGCAATAACGTAATGGTTAGTGGGGTTTCCGATGAGTTTCATATCTATGCCTGCGAATGGACACCCGACAAAATTACGCTTGAAATAGACGGAAATACGTATTTTACCTTTGCCAGCAGCGGAAGTTGGGAGCAATGGCCGTTCGATAGAAAGTTTCATTTGTTGCTTAATATTGCCGTTGGCGGAGCTTGGGGCGGACAAAAAGGCATCGACGATTCGATTTTTCCACAAAAAATGGAGATTGATTTCGTGCGGGTATATGAAGCCGTGAAGTAGATTCTATAATACCTTTACAACAAAAAGCCTGTACAATCGTACAGGCTTTTTTGTTGCTTCATAGACTATAAAAATATATGGGACTACAAAATAAAAGGCAAAAAAATAGAAAAGCAAGAATCAAGATGCTCTTGCTTTTACTCTCGTCAAACTGCTGTTGATTATTAAAATCTTCAATTCGTCGATAGAGAAACTGATGATTTTAATTTTATGCTTTGCAGGCGTTGATGGCAACTATTACTATAAAAATGGCGACGAATATTATTTCGTCAATGTTTTCGTAAAATTTCTTCTTCATGGTTTCTCGCTTTTTTTAATAATGATTCAGATTATTAGGAAAAGGTTGAAAGACTAACGAAATATTTTTTAAAGAGTAATTAATTACTACAAAAAATAGAATCAGATTATTAACACTTTATTTGCGTAGTGATAATTGTTACGCTTTTTGATGATACAAAGTTCGTAATACGAATTGGTACCCACAATACCCTGATTTTGGTATTTTTCAAATTGTTTTATCCGTACCAGTACGGATATTTGTGTATTTTCAAGAAAAAATTAGATTAATTTCTGCTCAACGGCATACTTGATGAGGCCAACAATGGTCTTGGTGTTGGTTTTTCGGTAGATATTTTTTCGGTGGGTTTCGACGGTTCGCTCCGAGATGGAGAGTTTTTTGGCAATTTCGCCATTTGAAAATTCTTGGGCAATGAGCTTAACAATTTCTATTTCTCGCTCAGTCAGGTGATATACTTCCTCCTCGACTCGGCTTGATAGACTCCGCATGATTTCGTTTGATACTTCACGGCTAAAATAAATATTTCCTTGAGCTATTTGCCGAATCGCCTCAACGAGTTCGTCTCGACCGATGGTTTTGATGATAAACCCCGAGATGCCCGCATCAATCAAATCATGCACAATTGATACATCGTACGACACCGAAAGTGCTAAAACCTTTACGTGAATGAACCGTTTCTTTACTTTTTTGGTCAGTTCCATGCCCGTCATGCGGGGCATATAAAGGTCGGTCAGCAGCACGTCAATCGGATTTTCTTGCATAAAGTTTAGGGCCGCACTACCATCGGAGCATTTTCCGACAACCTGAAAATCGCTGATCCCTTGAAGCATGGCCTCAATGCCATCAAGCAAAATTTGATGGTCATCTACAATAAGAATACGTAGTTTTTGGCCAGACATTTAGTTTAAGTTCAAGGGTATTTCAACAATGACGCTCGTACCGTAGCCGATTGCAGAATCAAAATTAACACTTCCGTTGAGATATTCGACACGAGTGGCAATGTTTTTTAGACCAATGCCACTATTTTCGTTGTTGATGTCAAAACCTACGCCGTCGTCCTCCACAATCAATATTAGTTCAGAATCGTGTTTTACGAGTTCGATATTTACTTTTCTGGCTTCGGCGTGGCGGATAATATTACTGATTATTTCCTGTACGATTCGGTAAAGCATCATTTCTATTTTTTCATCGAAACGCTCTTTAATACCCACAACCTGCAAGTCAATTTGGAGTTTGTCAAGCGAATTAATTTTATTCGTAAACTGCTTCAAGGCCGTCACTAAGCCGAATTTGGTGAGCGAGCTTGGCATCATATTGTGCGATATTTCTCGTACCTCTTTGATACTATCTTCGAGCAAATCAAGCGAGGTTTGCATCTCAACGGCATCAATTTTCTTTTTTGACATATAGTTACCCAGCGTCATTCGGGCGGCGGCGAGGGTTTGCCCGATGCCATCGTGGAGGTCACGGGCAATGCGGATACGCTCCCGCTCTTCGGCTTCCAGCACTGCCTGCGTACGTTGCTGCTGAATATAGTTTTTTTCTATCAGTAGCCTTTTGCTTTTATCTTGAATGAGTTTTACCCGATAAGCCAAAAGTCCACTCAAAGCGATGATTTCTATTAAAAAAGCGAGTACAAAATAATCTATTCCTGCAAAAGTACTCCCAGGTACAAATTCATAGGTACTTAGCCCAGAGTAAAAAGCGATAAAAAATACAGGGATATTAGCCAACAAATAATAGGTAGCATCTTTTTCAAAATGTTTGATGTAAATGCAGTAAATTGTAGTGCCAAACACAAAAAAGGGCGGTACACAGAAGCCCAAACTCACAATAAAAGTAATCGGAATCGTGAAGGTATTAAACAAATAATTGTTCAGTAGCAGATTATCTACCAAACTCATCACAATCAAAAAAACGAACGAAATAATAAAAAACCTACTATACCACTCGAAGAGTTTGTTTTTGAGTAAATCCCAACGGAGATAATTTTTAATAAATAAAATATTAGTAATCATCAGTAGCATAACGGCGATGTACCGTACCTTGTCGCCTTCAATTCCGAAGATACCATCACCATAGAATCGTATAAAATAGCCTTGCATGGTATAAATAAAGCCCAAAGCCGATAGTACATAAATGCCGTAGAAAAGATAAAGTTTTTCTTTGAAAACCATCGAAAGTAGCAACGAAATGAAACAAACAAAGGTGAATATTCCCGAAACGTAGCCCCAACTGAAATGATCGTTGGTAGGGTAGGAGTATTCAAAATTGTTTTTCTCCCAAATCGTAAGTGGAAACGAAATCGCCCCGAATTTTTTTCGTAATTTTAAATAACAGAATACCTCCTGCCGAGGCTGAATGGTCGCAGGGAATATAAAATCACGGTGCTTGATGATACGGCTCTGTTGGGGAGTTCGCCAGTTAAGTGTCTGCTTATTGATTACTTGGCGTTTTTCTACCATATAAAACTCAACTTCATCGTAGAGCGAAATGTGTAAATGTAGGAGTAAATTTTGAATCAAATTCGTAGCGTTTTTTATCTCAAACCGAAACCAGTAAGGCTTGCCCCCAGCCCAATAGGTAGGCACGCTACCACGGGCTTTTTCAAATTTATACACCTGCGGAAAAGCTGCCAGTTTCTCCACCGAGAAGGCCTCGGTTAGTTCGGGTAAAAAATAAATATCTTCGGGTGAGTTGAGTTTTTTCCACGAACCATCAAAGTTTATTGCATGACCTTGACTTTTGTCCTGTGCTGAAAGACCAAAGCTCAAAAGCAATAAAAGAAGAAATTTTAATTTCATGGTTAATTCATTAGTTTTCCGTGGTGTATTTCGATGCCCGTGGCACGCTGTGCGTGACATAGGTAAATAAGCAATAATTATCTAATAATCACAAGAGCATTGATGTTTTGGTACGTTGTTTTGACTCAATAACTCATGTTACGCACTTTTTTAATTTCCTCCCCTTTTTTCAAGGGGAGGTGGCAAAATTCTGACAAAGTCGAATTTTGACGGAGGGGTTTTTCGGCGTAGAAATTGTCTTTTAGGGCTTCTACTGCCC
>JANNEN010000472.1:0-11977 GCA_031378715.1 Emticicia sp. | reverse complement strand
GGTTTCAAGTGCTGTCATTGCGAGGCACGAAAAACGTCAAACTCTGTCATTGCGAGTGAAACGAAGCAATCTGTTGGACTGATGAAAGGGTGTTTGAAGTCCTATACCCGTAAGCTAACAGATTGCTTCGCTGAAAAAGCTCGCAATGACAGTCTCCTACAAATAAAAAAATCCCATCACAGACAAGGATTTTTTTGTGATACCTTTTCTAAAAATCACTGGGTCGCCCAGACACGATAATAGCCCACTACCCCAAGAACGGGAACTAAAAACATCGTCCAAAATTTCCCCTTCTGGGGGCTGGGGGGCTTTTTTCATCAAGCAAGAAATTACAGAAATCAATAAAATCTTTGGCAAAACCAATTTTGCTAAAAAAGAATTATTTGCAAAATGTTTAGCAAAAGCGTATTTTTAGGAAGGCAAGCCAAAACAATAGCTTTTCAATCAATCGTAAATCCCCAAAATGCTTCTTAAAAACAAAATTTATATCCACGAAGTCAGAGAGCAATTTCTTCAAAAAATCATTGATGAATGGCAAGAGAAATGGCAAGGCGATTTCGAGGAATTTCAGAGTTTTGAAAGCCTAAAAAGCAAAAATGCTTTCTTAGAATCTCTCTTGGCAGATATTGAAAGTAACCTCCACCAAAAGCTCAACAGCGAAAGCAAAAAATATCTATTCAGCAAAGATTTTCTAAGGCGATTTATCTTTGAATATGGCGAAAAAGATGTCCGTATTCAGACCCACTCACGCAATGCCATTGCTATATATTTAGACTATCAAAATTGGGACGATTTCGTAGCCCAAAACCAAGATATTGAAAGTCAGCATGTGCAAATCAATTATGTAAAGGTGAGTGAATCATTCCTGCCTGCCCTCCGCCGAAACCAAGTGATTTACCTACCCAATGAGTCGGACTCTTTTACCAATTTTCAAGATGTAAAACCAAGACGAAATCTCAAAAAATACGTTTATAGCTTTCTGGCATCAATTTCATTGTTAATTCTTAGTTATTTTGGCTTGCAATATTGGCAAAATCGTCCCTATGCCGAGGCAGATTTGAAGGACATAAAATTTGAAGTTATCAAAACCGTAGGGACTTATCCGCAGTCGGTACGCATCATGTATGATGTAAGCCCGCTGACAAACGTAAAAAACATTGAAGTAGAATTGGGCTTAGGAAAAATTTTAGCCTTGGAAAATTACCAACTTGATTTTTTCACTACCGATAAACTGAAAGATACGCTTTCTCAGACGTATTTTTACCCTGGGGTTTATAGGCTAAACTTAATGGTTAATAAAAAACTCGTCAAAACTATTTATCACACCGTTTATTCAAATCCTCAACAGTGGACTTCTTGGGGCTACGGTGTTGCTTATCAAAAAGATTGGACAACGCCAATCAGTACCGTCAAAAATTATGTAAAAGATGGGGTTTTACATTTTAACCCCAAGGAATTGATAAACGAAATTAAAGACGACGACGATTATAGTAATGCCGTTCATGTGCTTACCCAGCCATTTGGTATCTCAATGGATAGCCTAACGTTTGAATGTAGGTTGAAAAATCCTGAAAGTGAAGGCGGAGAAAGTTGTTACACGATGGGCTTTGGTTTGACCGATAAAAATTTCAATTACGCAACTGCCAATTTTACCATGATGGGTTGTACAGACTATGCCAAGTTGGTGATAGGCAAAACGATATTTCGCCGAAACAGCCCCCACGAAGGCAAGAACTATGATTTAGATGCTTTTGGGGTCAATCAAAATGAGTGGAATATATTTAAAATCAAGCTGTTAGCTAACAAATTAGAAGTTTTTGTAAATAATAAATTAGCCTTCAAAAACACATATAAAGTACCTGAAAACTTGACAGAATTGGTAGATGCCCGTATTATATTTAAAGGAGCAGGCTCAGTTGATTGGGTAAAAATTTCTAATTCGTTTACTGGAAAAGTAATTTATAAAACTGATTTTGACGAATAAGGATTTGTCGAGAAAACAACCCAAACGGTCGATTCTTATTTTTTGATTGCATTTGGGTCATTATATTTGACCTTTTATTTAACCAAACCACTTACCCCCAATGAAGAGAAAAAACATCATCAGTCTTTCCGTTGCCTTTGCATTTTTGGCTTTGTCAATTACAGGAATTTTATTGTATATCAAACAAAAAGCCCACGCCGTCGAAATCACGCACACCATTTTTGGCTTGCTTTTCGTTGGCTTTGCTGTTTTTCATATTGTCAATAATTGGTCTTCGATTACGGGCTATTCGAAAGAACGCAAAAGTGGCAAAATTCAAAAAGAACTTATCGTTGCGGGACTTGCTTTTTTTGTCATTTTGGGTGCCGCCGCCACCGAATTATTAGAGCCAGTAGCCGAAGCAGGGCGAATTTTTGCCGCAAAAAAACCGCCAAAAGCAAAGCAGTTGATTTTTAATGAAATAGCTACCAATAAAGATTCAAAAGGTCAAAGTTTGACTATTTTACTACAAAATGCCAAAGAAACCGAGTTACCAATTATTGCCGTTTGGGTAGAAGATTCGGCACGTAATTTCGTAGAAAACCTTTTTGTTCCTGCAAAAGTAGCCACCATGCCTACTGATGAAGAAGAAGCCCGTGAGGGGCATTTCGATATGGCAGATTTTAAACCCGAAACATTGGTAACTTGGGCGGCGAAAGCCAAAACAAAAACGCCAAATTTTGACCAAGAAACACCCCACGAAAATTTTGTTTTGCACACTAACACGACCGCAAAAGGACAGTTTTTTGTGATGCTCGAAATCAAAAGTAAAGGTAAAGTTGAGCTTTTTGAAGCCTCAATCAGCAAAGCCCGTGGAGAAGTTTTTAAACTGAAATCAAAAGATAACTTGCTGATAATTAGCGGATTAGTTGAATTATAAATACTAATTCTGATTTATTTTTTGTATTTTTCGACAAAAACAGGTTAGGAAACCTGTGCTACATTGCTTAATTTTGCAAAAAAACAACATCATGGAACAAATACTTCTTGACACTATTCCGTCGCTTGACTTGGCTGACTTTACTTCGGGCGATGCCGCTCATAAAAATAAATTCGTACAAGAACTCGGCAATGCCTTCAACACCATTGGTTTTGTAGCAATCAAAAACCATGGGCTTTCGGACGAATTACGGGAAAAACTCTACGAAGCCGTCAAGAAATTCTTTTATCAAGAAGATGCTTTAAAGCAAAAATACGAGTTTACTGAACTGCTCGGGCAACGTGGCTACATCGGCAAAGGAAAAGAAACCGCCAAAGGCTTCACCAAACCTGACCTGAAAGAGTTTTATCACGTCGGGCAGCCAGTTGCTGAGGGTAATATGCCGTCAAATATTTTTCCTGTCGAAGTACCTGATTTTGAACAATATACGACCGAAGTTTACGCTACTTTTGAAAATACTGGAAAAACGCTTCTACGAGCAATTGCCTTGTATTTGGAGCTTCCAGAAGATTTTTTCGAAGAAAAAGTACGTAATGGCGACAGTATTTTGCGGGCTTTACATTATTTTCCAATATTAAACCCCGATGCCTTACCCGAAGGTGCAGTGCGTGCAGCGGCTCATGGCGACATCAATTTGATAACGCTTTTGATGGGTGCATCTGCCGAAGGTTTGGAGGTGCTACGTTTAGACGGAAAGTGGATTGCCGTAACGGCTTTGCCCGACCAAATAATCATCAATGTAGGCGATATGCTCGACCGCCTGACGAACCATAAACTCAAATCGACCATTCATCAAGTAGTAAATCCGAGTCGTGATAAGATGAAAAATTCTCGTTTTTCGATACCGTTTTTTATGCACCCACGGGGCGACATGGACTTAACTTGTTTGGAATCTTGTATTGATGCCCAAAATCCTCGTCGCTACGAAAACATGACCGCAGGCGAGTTTTTGGCAGAAAGATTGACTGAGTTGGGTTTTAAGAAGTGAAGAAGATAATATTTTATTTTTAACCACTAAGGCACTAAGATACACGAAGGGCTTTTTTAGTGAACCTTCGTTCCTTAGTGGCAAAAAAATACTCTCAAAAAACATGTCCAAAACTCGTCAGATTCGTTATATCATTTTCTTGAAAGACGTGCTGATTCTTGCCCTGACTTGTTTTGGCGGTCCGCAAGTGCATTTGGCGATGTTTTTGGATAGGCTTGTAAAGCGACACAACTACATTTCCGAAGCCGAAATTCTCGAACTTCAAGCCCTTTGTCAAATACTGCCTGGGCCAACTTCTACCCAAACAATTACGGCAATCGGCTTCCGTTTGGGCGGACCAAGTTTGGCGTATTTCACGCTTTTAGTTTGGATTCTTCCTGGTACAATTCTCATGACCTTGGCGGCACTGGGCGTTGCCTACATCGACAAAAACGAACTTGCCAGCCTTACCAAATTCATCAAACCAATGGGAGTTGCATTCATCATTTTTGCTGCATATTCTATCGGAATCAAGGTAATTAAGACAAAAACAAGCATTTTTTTGCTATTTCTGGTCGCTATTGCTACTTATTTATTTCGCTCGCCCTACATTACTCCCTTCTGGATTTTGCTGGGAGGATTGGCAACTTCCTTCAAATTTGGGCAGCAAGAACGTCAGGCAAAATCACCAATCAAAATCGAATGGGCTAATTTTTTTTTGTGGCTCGGCGTTTTTGCTTTTTCAGTAATTTTAGGAAAAATAACCAACATTTTACCCATCAAACTCTTTGAAAATTTTTATCACAATGGAAGTTTGTCTTTTGGTGGCGGGCATATTTTGAAACCGTTGCTGTACAACGAATTTGTGGAATTTAAACATTTTCTTTCTGCCGACGAATTTTTGTCAGGCATTGCCATTTCGGAAGTTTCGCCCGGGCCAGTTTTTTCTATTTCGGCTTATGTTGGTTCGCTTTCCATGCGAGAATCGGGACTTAGCGGACAATTATTAGGCAGCTTTGTGGCAACCATAGGTATCTTTTTACCAGGCACATTCCTAATATTTTTTGTGATTCGATTCTGGAATGAATTAAAAAAATACCGAGCCGTTCGGGCATCACTCGAAGGAATAAATGCCGCCAGTACGGGGCTAACGGCGGCGGCGGCTATCTCACTTTTTCAGCCAATGGCGGGCGATTTGGTTTCGATTTTGACAGTAATTTTCACCTTGATTCTGCTCCAAACTCGCCTTGTACCTACATATTTGATTATTTTTGGCGGTCTGTTTTTGGGTTGGGTGATTACTTGAAAAAGCAAATAATTCTTTTTTTGTCATAAAAATTAAGTAACTTTGTTTATGTAAAAAAGCAATTTCATCTATGGACACTCAAAATATTTATATCAAAACATCTGGTGTAAGATTAGCAAAAAAAATGCTTGAAAGTAAGCGTCTTATGCAAGAAGAAGCTCTTTTGGAATACCAAAATAATCCTTCAATTAGAGAAGCTGTTGAAAAATTAAAAAAAAGAAATGAACAACGAGGAACACCAATTATTTCAGCCATCTGCTAAAAAAATACTTCGCTTCGCTCTTCTTAACAACAATTAACACTTCTTTCATCTTCCCCTTTCAAAGTTTTACCGTAAATTGCGGAGGCGTACAACGGCTTTCCCAAGCTGTTCTTGCACAAAATAGAAATAAAATAGAGTTGTCCGCCGCAACTTCATGCACTCAGTTATAGGTTTAGCATTCAAATGAATTTCAAAAATACACTCATAACGTTCTTATTATCAATACTTTACGGCATTTCGTATGCCCAAATTCTTGATGATTCTACCAAGCAAGTTTATAGCACAAAAACCGTAAAGTATATTCTTGAAGAAGATATTCTGAACAACCGCCGCACGTCCTATAATCCTGATACGACCCTCGATGATTTTCAGTTGTTTGATTTTAACCTTCGTAGCGGGCTACTTTATCAAGATTTGGGCAACATCGGCACGGCAATCAAACCGTTATTTTATACCCCTTTTGAGCAAATCGGCAAGCAATTAGGCTATACCACCTACGGAATTTATGCCTTTGATGTCCGAAAAACGACGTATTTTAATACAAAATCGCCCTACACAAATGTAAATTACGTGCAAACGGGCGGCGGAACGGGACGAATGCACTTCACCCACGCCCAAAATATTAATCCTCAACTAAATTTTACGCTTGACGTACGGCGTTTGTCGGCCTCGAAGCAGTACGGAGCTCCTCGTACCCGTGAAGACCGCCTCATTGATAGTTGGGCCGTAATGTTGCACAGTAATTATGAGTCAAAAAACCAAAAATACATCGTTTTGGGTAGCTATAATCACTTTAATCATGCACCATTAGAGCAAGGCGGGATTCAGCCACTTACCGAAACTGACAAATTTGTGTCGGTCGAGAACCTCCGAAACTACCGAGATTTTTTGGCAAAACGCACGGGGGCAACTTCTCGTGACTGGCGAAACGAACTGCATCTTTACCACCAATATAAACTCAGCAACGGCTTCCAGATTTATCATATTTTGGACTACCAAAACCGACGAGATTTGTATAAAGACGTAAATTTTGGCACGGATTCATTGGCCAGTGCCGCCTATTATCAAATCAAAGCTCCCCGCCGAAGGGACACGCTTTCGGTGGATTTGCGTTACCGACTTTTTGAAAATAAATTTGGTATAAAAGGAGTTTACAGGGGTTTTGCTTATCGGCTGTATTTGCGTCAGCGATTGTATAATTTAAAATCTGATTTTGGCGTTGATTTCAAACTAAAACTAAAATCCGAAACGCTGGTAGGTGGTTGGGCAAATTACTTTTTCCCCGATAGCGTTAGGCGAGCATATACCGAAGCAGAAATTGGCACAAACGGAAATTTTAGACTGCAAGCCGAGTATATCAGCCCAAAAATCAAAGCGGGTTTTACGCAGCTTTCTAATCCTGCTAATATCTTAGATGAATACTTTGTGAGTGCGGTTTTTAATTGGAATAGAAGTCTAAAAAATGTTTTTTCAAATAATTTTTATGCTTCAACTAATTATCAAAAAGGCAAATTTTCGATTACGCCAAGTGCCAGTTATTCCATCATTGATAACTATATTTATTACGACCAAAAAGCCCAAGTCACCCAAACATCGGTGCCAATAAGTATTTTTAATATTGGGTTAAACACTTCCTTTCGTTTTCGTAAGTTCTTGATAGACAACCAGTTATACGTAATTTCAAATTCAGAAAAAGATTTAATTCGCATGCCAAACGTGGTGAATAATACCAAAATCACTTACGATTTACTCTACGCTAAAGTGCTGCGTATCAACATGGGCGTAATCATTTATTACCGCTCGGCCTACAAAGCTGATAATTATATGCCACTTACCCGACAGTTCTTTTTGCAAGACAATCAACTGGCATGGGGAACGCCCGTGGCCGATGTTTTTGCTAATTTGAAAGTAAATAAAGTTCGACTTTTCTTCAAATTTGCCCACGTAAATCAAGGATTTCCGAGCAAGGGATACTATGCAAGTTCGACCTATCCAGGTTTGCGACGCACTTTCTTTTTGGGGGTGAATTGGCCGCTTTTTGATTGAGATAAAAAGTTTTTTTAAATGTAACTTCGTGTTCCTTAGTGGTAAACAAATGAAAAACACATTTTCCTACCTTATTATTTGTGTAACTTTATCCTGCAATTCCAAAAAAAATGCAGAACAAACCTCCTTTGATTTTTCCCCAACCGTAAAAATATTACAAGACGCTCCAAAAACTTTCCCAAAGTAAGAAACACCCAAAAACTTAGTCATTCCCGAAGGCATGGTTTATGTGGCAGGTGGTTTTACACAAATCGGCACAACCGACGGAATGGACTTTGAGCGACCTATGTTTTGGGTAGAAGTCAAGCCATTTTTTATGGATATTTCGCCCGTTACGGTCGCACAATTTCGTGAATTTATTGAAGCTACGAACTACAAAACGTACGCCGAAAATTTTGGTGATGGAGGTTATTTCGACTACAAAACCAAAGAATGGGGCTTGAAGCAAGGAGCAACTTGGGCATATCCATTGGGAAAAGACCAAGCGAAAGCTACTGATAATCAACCAGTTACGCAAGTTTCGTGGTACGATGCAGCAGCATACGCAAAATGGGCAGGGAAACGTTTGCCCTCCGAAATCGAATGGGAACACGCCGCCCGAAACGCTACCAACGACCGAAACATTTATCCATTTGGCAATGAATTAGAAGTAAATAAAAAACCTCTTGCCAATACTTGGAATGGCGTTTTTCCTGAATTTAATAAAAACACTGACGGTTTCCTTTATACTTCTCCAGTAGGTTTTTTCGGAAAAACACCTCTCGGCCTAACCGACATGACAGGCAACGTGTGGCAATGGTGCGATAATTGGAAACTCAATTATGCTGATATTCCAAAGGGGATTATGCCTACCGACACGCTCGAAAAAGTGCAACGAGGCGGCTCATTTCTCTGCGAGCCAGGTTGGTGCCATGGCTACCGAGTGTCGGGGCGGTCATTTACTTCTCCCGAAACTTCGTTGCTACACGTCGGGTTTCGTTGTGTGAAGTGAAATTTTACCAAACTGTTTTTACAAATGCAGATGCTTGAATGAGTGGATCATTGGTTATTAGCTCAAGGTCAAAGAATTTGGCTGTGCCTCCAATAAGTCGGTCGTGAAGTTCAGGAATATCGGTAATTTTGAAAGATTAAACAATAATTTCAAAGTTCAATGCTTTTTCAAAATAGCTGGAAAAAGACGAAATGTGCTCCAAAACATCATTTGGACTTACATCTATTCTATTTTTTTCAAAAAGATACCCAATTTTAACCAGAACAATAGCAGGAATTTGAATCTGAGTTAAACCTACATCAGCATTTTGAAATATTTGTTTTACAGAAATTGGCAATTTTCTTTTACCAAGATACGATACAATTGCCATTGTGTCGGTAACATACGTTTTCATTACTCCTTAGGAAAAAGTGTATCAAAATCTTTGAATTCTTCTTCTAAGTGCTTGATTTCTTTTTCATTCAGTAGGCTCAATTCTTCTTTGAAATTGTATGCTTTCAAAGATTTTTGACGCATAAAAATTACAAAGTCAGCCACTTCACCCAAATATTGTTGGGGCAAACCTTTTATTCCTTGAATGATCACCTTCTCAAAATCAATTGTTTGTGTCATAAATTTCCTGTTTTTTCAAATTTAAGTATAAATTTGAAAATATTTTACACTTTTAGCGAAAAATGAGGATTAAAAATTATTCCGAAAACATTATCCCACGGGTCTTTTATAGCGGCGACTATTATTCCTCCGCCAACCTCATCAGGTGCTTCAAAAGGTTTTGCACCCTTTGAGAGTAAATCATCATACACTTCCTGCACATCATTTACACCCCAATAAGTAATTACGCCATCGGCTTTTGCATCATTTTTGGCATCGGGTTGCAGCCCAAGTTCGTAGCCCGCCACATTGAATCCAACATAAAAAGGCTCGTCGAAATAAGGTTCGATGCCCAAAAAATCGCTGTACCATGTTTTAGCTTTTTCAATATCGCATACTCTATAAATTGTTGTTCGGAGTCCGAGAAGTGATTGTTTCATTGGTCAAAATTTTTAGGAGGTTTGAAACGTAAATTTATGAAAGTTAAATTAAGCGTTCATCTTTTCTTTCACAAATTTCGGCTTCATTTTTGCATTATCGCTTTTAAGGTTAGATATTTGCAAAAAAAGCCTCGCTATTGAATGTCAGCAGAATTAGTTATTTTGATCAATTTACTGTTCTATTTGTTCGGATTTTCGTTTTTTTTATACAAACGAAACAACCTGAGTGAGCAGTCCATTGGCCTACTTTCAATCACCATCAACTTTATTGGCGTGCTGTTTTCGATGGGTATTCGCCTGAGTGATATTTCGGGTGATGTCATCTCCTACCCGTGGTTTTATGTCAGCAACCATCTCTTCACGATTGATATTTTGCTCAATGACCTTACGTACTTGATGTATTTTCTGGTACAATTTATTGCTCTTTGGGTACAGGTTTTTTCGATGAAATACATGGAAAACGACCCCAGTTTTGGTCGATATTTTGCCTACATCAATCTGTTTATACTGGCGATGATTGGCATTATTATTTCGGGAAATTTACTGATGATTTTCATGTTTTGGGAGATGGTCGGTTTGTGTTCGTACCTACTCATTGGTTTTTGGTACGAGAAGAAAACCGCAACCAACGCCGCTATAAAAGCATTTTTAGTAAATCGAATCGGAGATATTGGTTTTTTGATAGCTATATTTTTGATTTACAGATATTTCGATACGCTTGATATTTCGGCGATAATTGAGAAAGTAAATAAAATGACTTCTGCTTCGCTCAATAGTCCAGTGATGACTACCATGGGGCTGCTACTTTTTTGTGGATGCGTGGCAAAATCAGCACAACTTCCCTTGCAAGTGTGGCTACCCGATGCAATGGAAGGACCCACGCCCGTTTCGGCATTGATTCATGCCGCAACGATGGTGGCAGCGGGTATATTTTTGATGGCACGAGTGTTTCCGATACTCTCGCCCGATACCCTTTTGGTGATGGTCGTTGTGGGTACGCTTACCATGTTCTTCGGGGCTTGCTCGGCACTCATTCAGTATGATATAAAAAAACTCTTGGCGTATTCTACCATCTCTCAGTTAGGGTTGATGGTCGTCGGAATTGGTGTTGGAGCGGTTAATACAGCCCTTTTTCACTTGGTTACGCACGCATTTTTCAAGGCAGGGTTGTTTCTATCAGCGGGGGCGGTCATTCATCATACGCAGCACGAGCAAGATATGCGAAAAATGGGTAATCTCCGAAAAGAAATTCCGACTGTTTACTATTGCTTCACCATTTGTGCGGCTGCCTTGGCAGGAATACCGTTTTTTTCGGGTTTTTTATCGAAAGATGCCATCGTAGTAGCGGCTTTTGAGTGGGCATCGCACCAACCTAAACAAAGTTATTTCATTATTCCTGCGGTATGCCTTACCGTATCTGGCATGAGTGCTTACTACATGATGCGACAGGTATTTTTGGTATTTTTGGAGCGAGAAGATAATCCGCTCGAACTCATCTCATCGAGTGCGAAAAGTATTTATAAAAACGTAGCCAAACGCATCGAAGGCATCGTAAATGTTGAAGATGACGAAACCCGCCGTCGGGCCGAAAAGGCTCATGCCGAAGAAACCACAATTCTGGATTTTCTATCAACAATCGGTGCAATGGAACTTTCAATCATCGTTATGGCGGTGGCATCAATAGGTTTCGTTTTTTCACTAAACCCATTTTCGGCCGAGAGCAGTTGGTTTTTTCAAACCTTCACTTACGAACCAAAAAGCTATCAATGGGTGGCCTACATTGCTATTTTAGTTTCGTTGAATGGCGTACTTTTAGGCTATATTTTCACGAAAGAAGAAAGCTATCGCATTGATAATGAGCAGGTTGAGCCTCGAAATGCTATTTCACGCTTTATTTTTAATAATTATTATTTGAGCGAATTATACCAGTTTGTATTCGTAAAGCCAATACGCTGGATTAGCCCGAAAATTCACCAATTTGACAAAAAAGTGATTGATGGTGTTGTTAATTCATTGGCGAGTGGTATGCTTATTTTGGCAGATATTAACGCATGGTTTGAACGAAATATCGTTGATAGTTTCGTAAATTTCACAGCTAATTTTACTGGCAAATTGGGAACATACACTCGGCAGATTCAAAATGGCAAAGCCCAAAGTTACCTCATTACGATTTTTGTTTGTGTGGTATTGGTGATGATTTTGTTACTTTTTCAGTAATTAAGATAAAAGTCGTTAGAAAAATATCGGTGGCTGACCTTATGGCAGCTATTGTTTAATATAAAACCTTCGTCCATCGACCGTGGACTATCGTCTGATAAAATATGAATAATTTTTTACTTTCAACACTCATTTTTTTACCTCTTGGAGGTGCGGCAATGGTGCTGCTATTACCCAGCACTTACCGTGATTCA
>JANNEN010000207.1:0-2236 GCA_031378715.1 Emticicia sp. | reverse complement strand
ATTTTAGGCGAACATTCATATCGGAATAATACAATTTCAACAAAGTTCTTCGGGCTTTACTTTTGCTATTCTCAGGGCTTCGAGATAGCTTAAATTTTCGGGGGAGTGCTTGGTGCAGGTGTCATCGAAGTGTGTCCGTTTGTCCTTTTTTGATAGGATACAGGGATTATAAGCTGCCAGTATTGATGCCCACCAATAGCAGTTTTCATAGTTTTTTTTTCATTTGTGCCTAATTAATAAGTAAGTTATTCGACCGAAAGAGTTGGTTTTTTGGTTTGACCATACACGCACTATTTTGTATTTTGATTGGAATATCCACAAATCCGATGTGCGGGATTGCATATCACGGGCTAAAATATAGCGGTCGTTGATGCGAGCCATGATAGGTAAATTTTTGTAAATTGGCTTATTTCTGCCGTAATTGAGGGATATAAATTTGCTTGAAATGGCTATTTTAACTTCGCCTATATCCCGCTTTCCTTTGAAAGTGCTGCTCTCGTAGGTTGCTTGGTAGGATTGAGCGTAACAACACTTTGAGGGTAAAAAGAGTGCTGTTAGTGAAAAAAAAGTCGCTAATTTGAGTATTTTCTTGGACATATATTTAAAGTTAAAATGGTAAAAAATCACCGTACGGGGTGTCTAAAACTTCGACGCTTTTGAACTTTTTTAGGTGTAAGATGAGATTTCGGGTTGATGTCCAGTGGGATTTGTACATCAAGGGTTTCTCGGCTCTCTCCTTTTTCATTTTATCGGCTACCTTTTTGCCATGCCCTTTTTTAATGTTGGCATACTCTTTTGGTGTTAGTTTTAAATACCTTGGCTGACCAAATAATTGACCAATATTGCTGGTTCGGTCTAAGTATTTTATATCGTAAGTGTCATTGTAGAGCCAGTAAAAAATAATTTTTCTGTCCAGCAAAGCGGAGGCATAAGTTACTTTGTGTTCGTTGTCGATAAGGAGGGATACGTGTCTGTTTTTGAGTGTTTCTAAGCCCTTTATTTCTTCAATCCATTTCATAGTGTCTGTATTTTAAAAAAGGTTTAGTTCGTTGGGATCTTTGAATAATTTGCCGAAATTTTTGTCGATTTGGTAAATGGATTTGTCGAGTTGGCGTTCAATTTCTAAGGCGTTAGATAGATAGGTGTCGGTGGTGAATTTGGCTACTCCGTTGCGTTTGGCGGTGTAGTATTTCTTTTGAACGTGCCGCATCTCGGCGGTGAGAGCGAGGGCGTTGTGCTTTTGGTTGAACTCATTGACGAACTTTTTGAAGGTTTCGAGTTGGGGTTCGGTGAGGTTGAAGACGGCCACGATTGACTTGGAGTCGAGCGGGGTGGCTTCTCGCAAGGTATGGTGGTTGGCATTGTCGCAGAGTAGGTAATATGGTTTCATTTTGTTTGATTAATTAGTTTTGAAATTTCGTTTAAAGTAAAGCCTTCGGAGAGTAATTTGATAGCTCGCTTGATGCTTTGGTTTTCTCGGGTTTGGTCGGAATGTTTACAGATTAGGAGCAGTTCTTCAACGTGACTCGTGATGAGTACATTGCCGTTGAACAGGCTGGCTTGCTTTTGTTGCTCCCACAGTACACCGATTAAAAGTCCGCTTGTAAAGAGTAAAACGGCAATAATGATGGCGGATATTTTTATTATTTCCATACTGATTTGTTGTAGGTAATTAGGTCGTTGAAATCTTGAATAATGGCAGAGCCAAACTGGAATACGCCCACGCCGATGGCGTAAATTAAACTCAGTGGAGCAATAATGATGAGGCTGAATGCTGCCACGAAGACGGCCTCGGTGAGTTTTAGCATTAGTATTTTCATTAGAAAATTGTTAATTGTTTTTGAGGTTCTACGATTACTTTATACTTGCCTTTTTGATAGACAATGGCGGCAACTGTTGCCTCTTCGAGGTACAGTTTTTTGGCGATTTTTTCAATGGCAACGCTCGAACGCAAGCCTTTTTTTTTGACGAGGTTTGTCCATTCGGTACGAATTGCCTCATGTTTTTCTGGTGTCTTTTTTGGCATCTTAGAATACGTTTTGGTGGTCGATTGCTTTGTCGATAAGTAATGAAAGGTAATAGGTTTCGTAATCGCCAAAGTGCTGAAATGTATTGGCGATATTGGCCGAAACTAAGCTCAAAGCCTCGGCTTCGTTGATGACGATGTTGGCCGTTTTTTTGTGGGTGTGGGTTGCTTGATTGACCTTGTGGAGCATCTGAAAAGCGATTTCTTTCA
>JANNEN010000184.1:0-7116 GCA_031378715.1 Emticicia sp. | reverse complement strand
CTGAATAAAATTGTTGTTTGGCATCAACACCGACAACATTTAGCCCCAAACCTTTATAAGATTCGAGAACTTCGTCAAATTCGTTTTTTCGGAGTAAACCATTATCGACAAAAATACAGTAAAGATTTTGTCCAATGGCGTGATGAATGAGGGTAGCCGCAACCGAAGAATCGACACCGCCCGAAAGCCCCATGATTACTTTATCATTGCCGAGTTTTTCTTTCAACTCTTTGATGGAAACTTCGGCGAATGAATCGGGAGTCCAACTTTGGGAAGTTTCGCAAATGTCAACTACGAAGTTTTTGAGAATAGTTTTACCAAAAACCGTGTGCGTCACTTCGGGGTGAAACTGAATACCATAAACGGGTTTTTCTTTGAGTTTGAAAGCTGCTACTTTCACGGTTTCAGTCGAGGCAATAATATCTGCATCGGCAGGTGGACGGGCAATGGTATCACTATGCGACATCCAAACTTGGGAATCATCGGCTACGTCTTTAAAAAGTGCGAAACGATTATCGACTGGGCGGCGTTCCGAAATGTTCAAAATCGTGCGACCGTATTCTCTAATCAACGAGGGGGCAACTTCTCCGCCACCCGTTTGAGCCATCATTTGGGCTCCGTAACAAATACCAAGAACGGGGATACTTTCAGAAAAACCTTGCCAATCTACCACTGGGGCATCTTCATCTCTGACCGAACACGGGCTTCCCGAAAGAATTACACCCTTGATATAAGCTGATATTTCAGGAATTTTATTGAAAGGATGAATCTCGCAATATACATTTAGCTCACGTACTCGGCGGGCAATCAGTTGCGTAAACTGCGAGCCAAAGTCAAGAATAAGGATTTGTTCGGTCATGGTATGGTTTCTAAAATACAAAGTTAGATTAAAATGGCTTTGCTTGCAAATCGGTGTTTTTTAAAACTGAAAATAAATAAATTTGGCGGGCTGGTCAAAAATACCGAGCGTAAAAAATAGCATGGCAAAAATAAAATAAATTATCCAACGCACCAGCAGAGGATAGTTAGCGATAATCAATCTGATACTTTTATTGCGTTGTTGGTAATGAACGGCTTCCATGAATACGATTAAAGCAATGGCTAATAAGAACTCATTAACTTTGAAATCAAGAAATATATTTTTAGTGAAATACTCGAATGTTAAGAACTCGTTTAACGAAGGCCAATTAGAGAAAAGATGAGTGACTAAATGCCAACATTGGCTCATTTCAAGGTAGTTTCCTCTGAAAAATATCCAAGCAAAAGCTACCAAACAGAAAGTTATAGATGATTGAATGATTTTGAACAAAAATGGTAGTTTCTGAATCCCCGAAGTTCTATTAAAATAATCTCTGGGCTTTTGTGTAATTACCGCCCCTATCAAATAAAGCCCATGCAATGCTCCCCAAATAATAAAATTCCAGTTAGCTCCGTGCCACAGTCCGCTAATGGCAAATACGAAAAAAAGGTTAAAATATCTCCGAACAACATTCACCCGATTGCCGCCCAAGGGAATATAGAGATAGTCACGAAACCAAGTCGAAAGTGAAATATGCCAACGCCGCCAAAATTCAGAAATTGATTTGGAGAAATACGGTCGGTCGAAGTTTTTCATGAGCTTAAACCCCATCACTTCGGCCGAGCCAAGAGCAATATCGGAGTAGCCCGAAAAATCACAATAAATCTGGAAAGTAAAGAAAACGGTGGCCACAAGTATAGGAATCCCCTCGTACTGCAAAGGCGAGTCATACACTTTATCGACAAACAAAGCGAGGCGATCGGCAATGACAACTTTCTTGAAAAAACCCCACGCCATAAGTTTTAAACCTGACGTAACTCGCTGATAATCAAAGGATTGCTTGATGTAAAACTGGTGTAAAATATTCTGCGGCCGCTCAATTGGCCCCGCTACCAACTGCGGATAAAACATCACATAAAGGGCATAAAGTCCGAAATGTTTCTCGGCTTTTTGGTTTCCCCGAAAAACCTCAATGGTATAACTCATGGCTTGAAAAGTATGAAACGACAAGCCAATGGGCAGAATAAAATCCAATAATTTGTAATGGGCAATATTGGTTTGTGCCAAGGCAAAAATCACAAAATTTGTGTATTTAAAGAACGCCAAAACGCCTATATTGGCCACCAAACTCATGATTAAGTACCATTTTCGTTGTTTGCCTTCGGCGTTTTCAATGAGGATTCCTGCGTAGTAGTCTATTATAATCGTGAAACCCAAAATGAGTAAATATTCGGGTTTGAAGGCCATATAAAAAACACAACTTGCCACCAACAACCACCACCAACGGTGCTTGTGAGGAAGCAAGAAGTAAGTAATCGTTACGATGGGAAAGAAAAGAAGAAACGCTATCGAATTAAAAAGCATTGATTAAAATTAAAATCGTTTTTAATGATTTGGTTGATTTTTAGGGATATTTTAAGAAAAAAGTACCAATAGTTTGTGCTTAATTTTTCATTTAGCAACGCATATTTTTCGAGAAATAATGGATTATTTAAGGGAAATTTGCGGCAGAAAAATGGAAAATTTAGTACGAAATATGGGACTTTATTTTTTACAATACCCTTTAAGTAATTGTATGAGCTTTTGGGTACGTAAATCGCCCCCTTTTTGGGTCAGGTGATAAGCCATATCGTGATATAAAGAATCATCAAAAACACCATCACTTGGTTTGCCCAAGATAGGAAACTGGGCGTAAGTTTGGTATTCTTTTTCGAGTTTATTAATGATTTTATGGTGATGTTTAAAACTCGAATTGGAATAAGTTGGATACACAAAAACCACCGAAACCCCCTTGGCTCGCATGGTTTTATAAAAGGCGTTCATGTCGGCAATGGGTGCTTGCAAACTCGTATTTTCGCTCAAAAGTGCCAGAGGTAATGGCCGAATCGGTGGATTATTGTAGTGACTTACGAGATCGCCGTATTGATTGAAGCCATTTCTAATGAAAATACTTGTCGTATCGGACACCTGACCTTCAATGATTTTCTTCGTAAATAATCTATCCAAATTAATTTTAAAAGCATTAATTTTCCTTCGGGCATTTTCGCCAATATATTCAAAGATATCATCATAATCTATCCATTCATTAGCTTTCGAAAAATAGCTCGCCATCAATAATTGCTCTTTTTTATTGCCTTTACTCTCAACGATATACTCAAATCCCATAATTACGGTATCGCCTTTGTGGAGTTCGGGGCTAAGTTGTTTGAACATAAACTGCGTGCCAAAATCGTAGTGCATTGCCATATTATAAACAGGTTTTTGGAGGGCTTGCTCCAAAATCTGACTATTGATACCATAAGCAAAATTTGAACCAGCTATCAGCACTACTTTTGGAGATTTTATACTTTGCAAACGTGCAAATTTATCAATAATTGCGGCATTATAGGCGGTCGAAAAGTCGTATTTTTTGAAAGGATTAAATTGAAAAAATATTTCAATGGTTCCCCAAGAAAGTAGAGAAAAAACGAATGATTTTATCAAAAAAAGTTGCACTGATTTATTCATAAAATACAATTCTTCGTAATATTTAAGTTATAAAAATAAAAAAGACACTAAAATTCGATAGATTTGTGGGTCAAATCAAATCCAATATCTGACCAAAATCGAATGAATTTACCCCGCTTTATTGCCCAACGAATACAACAAAAAACTGCAAATAATACATTCTCATCAACCGTAACGAAAATTGGTATTGCGAGTATTGCTATTGGTTTGGCGGTTATGATTATCTCATTTTGTGTGCTGATTGGTTTCAAACGCACAATTCGAGATAAACTTTTCAGTCTGAGTGCCCACATTCAAGTAAGCAAAATTACGTTGAATCAGTCGTTTGAGGAAACACCAATGCTGATAAAAACAAAATTTTATCAAAATTACAAAAAAAACCTTGAAATAAGGCACGTTCAAGCGGTTGCAAATAAAGCTGGGCTGTTAAAGTCAAAAACCGAACACGCTGGAATCGTCATTAAGGGCATTGGACGAGATTATGACTGGGAGAGTTTTAACAAAAATTTAATTGAAGGACGAAGAATCGCATTTGCAGATACGGGAGCTTACGCAAGCGAAATAATTATTAGTAAAAAAATATCTAACCAACTCAAAATCAAACTTTCGGACGAAGTTCGGATTTACTTCATTCAAAATCCAGTACGGATTCGTAAGGTAAAAGTCGTCGGGATTTATGATACTGGTTTAGAAGAATTTGATAAAAATTTCATTTTGGGTGATCTGGCATTAATCCAAAAAATGAACGATTGGGATAAAAATACGGCGGGACATTACGAGGTTTTTTTGAATAACTTTGATAAATTAGACACCACCGCCAAGAGGATTTTTGAAGACATCGACCAAGATACCCAATTAGTGAAAGTAACCGAAATGTTTCCTGCGATTTTTGACTGGCTCGCTTTGATGGATAGAAATATTTTTGTCATAATCGCTTTAATTTTAGTAGTGGCGAGTTTTAACATGATTTCGGTGCTGTTGGTGATGATGATGGAACGCACGCCAATGATTGGATTGCTGAAAACCCTCGGCTCTACCAATGCCCGAATTAGACAGATTTTCATCTATAATGGCCTCATAATCATCATTAAAGGCATCATTTACGGAAATATCATTGGTATTGGTTTTTGTTTTTTGCAGCAACATTACAAAATAATTCCGCTCGATTCGGAGAGTTATTACATGAGTTACGTACCGATTGCGTTTGATTGGACAACGATTTTTACACTGAACATCGTTACGATTTTGCTCGTTTTGGCAGTAATTACAGTTCCTACGTTCGTGGTTTCTCGCATGAAATTAGTAGAATCTTTGAAGTTTAAGAGTTGATTTTTCAGTGATATATGTTTGTACAAATCTTCGTAAAGAGATACAAGTAGTGTAAAAATGATTCGGGTTAAGTAATTATCATAAATGTTTTAGTAAACGAAGGCAAAATTATTGATTATTTAAGTATTTTTGTTTCAAAATAAATAAAATTATGTTTGAATATATAGATGAAACGGCAAGAGCTTACATGAAAGTTTTTCGTGCTTTACCGAATGATGTGCAGATGGAGGTAAAAAAAATGATGAATGAAAAAAGTGAAAAACAAAAAATAGATTTTTCATTATTAGCTACCAAAGGCTGGAAGGAAAAAGCTCAAACGTATAATAGAGAAGAACTTTATGATTAATAAATCTGTTTTCGTTGATACAAATATTTGGGTTTATGCCACCAATCCTAACAGTCCGTTTTTTGCAGCCGCACAAAATAAACTGTCGAAGTTGCAGACTCAAAATTATGAATTCTTTTTAAGTACGCAAATAATAAAAGAATACACCCGAGTTTTGACTTCGGAGGGAAATTTTACCTATTCGGAAATTCGTAAAAAAGTCCTTTTTTTGAGAACAAGTTTCAATTTGTTAGAAGAAACTTCCGAAGTAATTGCAATTTTTGAAGAACTCATAGAAAAACATAAAGTTAAAGGAAAGCCTGTCTATGATTGCTATATTGTAGCCTCAATGCTTCATTATAACCTTGATATGTTACTTACGCATAACATTTCTGATTTCACTCCGAGATACAACGACACTGTAAAGGTAGTTCCAATGATTTAAGATTTGATTTTAAATTAAATCCCTTTTTCATTTGCTGTAAATGCCAGCACTAAACCAAACATTTCCCAAAAACTCACGCTTTTCTCGTATTATCCTTAAAAACTAACACAAAAATCACCAAAACAACGACCGAAATTGCGGCGGGTACTAACCAAACTGATGTCCAGTTGTGAGTGATTGTTTCGCCTAATTTGGTAGTGTATTTATCCAAAACTTTACCTGACAGAATCGAACCAATGCCCATTCCGACTCCGTAAGTAGCAAAAGTTATGAGGCCTTGGGCGGAGTTTTTGATTTTCTCGCCCGCTTTGTTGTCGGTGTAGATTTGCCCCGTTACAAAGAAAAAATCGTAGCAAACCCCGTGTAGCAAAATTGCCAAATACAACATCCACTCCGACGAAATTCCATCACCGTATCCGAAGCAAATGAAACGGGTTATCCAAGCGATTAGGCCAACAATCAACATTTTCTTGATACCAAATCGACTTAAAGCAAACGGAATCAACAGCATAAAACCGACTTCGGACACCTGCCCGAGCGACATTTTATTTTCTACGTTCGTCATATTCGACTCGGTGAGCGATAAGTTGGCGTGGGCGTAATAAAACGAAAGCGGAATACAAACCAAAATTGAACAGATAAAAAACACCAAAAACGAACGGTCTTTGAATAACACAAAAGCATCAGTACCCAAAATCTGACTTGCAGAAGTGGCCTCCGTGGCCTTGGGGGGCGTATTTGGCAATGTAAACGAAAAGGCCGCCCAAGCGATTGAAGTAAACATCGCAATCTGAAAAATCGTAACTTTATCGCCCACAGCGTAGTACCCAATGATGTTAGTGATAACAATCCAGGCGATTGTGCCAACTACTCGAATGGCTGGAAATTCTTTTTCGGGATTTGACATTTGATTCATGGCAATCGAACTCGACAGAGCCAAATTTGGTGCAAAAGTAAGCGTATAAGCCAAAATATACCAAAAAAACATATCAGCATCTTGGTTTTGAATCAAAAAATAAAGGATTATTGCACCCAAGATATTAAGAACACCCATTACTTTTTGAGCCGAGAAATATCGGTCGGCAATCATTCCAACAAAAAACGGAGCAACGATTGAGGCAATCGAAAATGAAGCGTAAGCACTACCAATTTGATCGCCCGTGGCGTGAAGTGTCGTGAATAAATACTTGCCCATTTGGCCATACCAAGCTCCCCAAGTCGAAAACATGAGAAACATCATTACCATTAATTTGATTCGTGTAATTTGGGTCATTTTTGAGTGATGAGTTTAGACGGGGTCGCCCGTTCGATTCTGAAATCTGAGTTTTTAACCCAAAAAAGAATCGAATTGATAAAAAGTTAGATTATTGAAGTTTATCAAAGATAAAATAAATTGTAGTATAAAACATTCAAAAATTTGAATCGCATGGGCGGACTCATCAGAATAGGACGGGCAACTCATAACTCTAAATCGCACGGGCGACCCCGTCA
>JANNEN010000127.1:0-40196 GCA_031378715.1 Emticicia sp. | reverse complement strand
GGTACCCAAAAAATACAATTCATCATCAAAGCCGATGGAAATACGCTTTTTACCTCAAATATGCTCGGTACGGCCGATGGACGGCAAACATTCAGCGTAAACGTAGCGGGCAGAAGCAACGTCGAACTCATCGCAAACGATGGCGGAGATAACATCTACGGCGACCACGCCGACTGGCTTGACGCTACGCTTTACTGCGGCTCGGCTCCCACTTGCACCACCGCCCCTGCCGCTCCTACGGGTGTAAACTCCTCACCCCAAACGATTAGTTCGGGTGGTAGTTCAACATTATCTGCTACTTGTGCCACGGGCGTAGTGGTTTGGAATACTGGTCAAACAGCCAACAGTATCAGCGTTTCGCCCACCGTCAGCACCAACTATAATGCTCGGTGCGTCAATGGGGCTTGCCCAGCCAGTAGCACCGTCAATGTGGGCGTAACCGTCAGCACGGGAGCTTGCTCGGTCATTGCCAATAACTTAGTCATGGGTACTTGGAATGTAAACGGTCAGCAATTAGTGGCTCGTTTTTTCAACGGTCAGTACTGGCTTACCCAACGGGCGGGTACCAACCCCGATGTGTTTGTGGTGCGTGGCTCGGGTATGTTGCAGCGGAGCGATGTCAGTTTGAGTAATGGCTCGTATTCTGGCTTAGTCGGTTGCTTCGCCTGGACGTACAGCAACTGGGATAACTTAGGCAACCCACCCGCATCGGTCTTTTCAACGCCTGCGGGCTACTCACTGAGTTATGCCGAGGGCGGCACAATGATTTATACCGCTACTTCGGGTGGGGGTGGCGGCAATGGCGGCACTTGCACCGATGCCTACGTGAGCAATAACTGGGCTTCGGCCACGGTCGGCTACGGCACTGGCCCCCGAATCGGGCAGAACCATGCAGGCGGCAGCATGAATATCAACGGTACTACCTACACCCAAGGCATCGGTACGCACGCAGGCTCGGAGATTGTCTATAACTTGGGGAATCATTCTTACGCCAATTTCAAGGCATCGGTCGGGCGAGATGCGGGTTCGTACGCCTGTAATTGTGGCGGGCAGACGATAGTTTTCAAGGTTTATAACCACACCACGGGAGATTTAATCGGCAGTAGCAGCAATAATCCTGTCACGAAAACCATCAATCAAGGGGCATCGGCAATGGTTGTGCCGATTGCGGGTATAAGTGCCATCAGATTAGTGGTCGAAGATGGCGGCGATAATAACTGGGGTGACCACGGCAACTGGGGCAATGCCCGATTTACGTGTGCGGGGAGCAATTTTCGAGAAACTGCCCCAGACGAAGAGTGGTTTTGGGTGTCGCCCAACCCCAACGATGGCAAATTTATAGCCAAAGTAAACCTCAAAACTCCGCAAAGTGTGCAGCTATATTTGAGCGATGTGCGGGGCAATATCATCAAAGAATATACTTTTGTGGGCTTTGCGGGCATGAATGATTTTGAGATTGATATCAAAGACAAAATCATGCTCGAAGCGATTTATAACATCAAGTGCCAAGCGGGCGAGGCTACCTCAACGAAGCGGGTGGTGGTGGAGAAGTAAAGATAAAATTAATGAAAAGGCTATTTCGCTTCTTGCGAAATAGCCTCTTTATTTTATTGCTATGGTACTATACTATATTTCGACAGATTATAAACTGAAATTACAATTTTAATACTATACGATAAACCTCCAAATACTGCTCAACCACAACTTTTTCCGAATAATTATCTAATACTTTTTGCCGAGCATTCTTGCTTAATTCAGCATGATTTGCCTCAAACAAAACCCATTGCATACCCTCTGCTAAATTTTCGGCTGATTTGTACTTTGCCAAGAAACCCGTTTTTTTATTTTCAATCATTTCGGGAATCCCGCCTACTTCAAAACCCACGGCGGGCGTGCCGCTGGCCATTGCTTCCATGATGGTATTGGGCAAGTTTTCTTGGATTGAAGACGTAACAAAAACATCAGCCGCCGAATAAATCGAAACGATTTTGTTTACGTCATTTACTCGCCCCAATGCGTGGTATTTGAAGGGTAATTTTTTATTGGTTTCTTCATCACTTTCACCCAAAATAATTAACTCAATGTCTTGATAATTAAGCTTTTGTGATTTTAAAACCTCTAATGCCGCCTGAAAATAACTAAACCCTTTCCAGATTACCGATACTTTGGCGGCCACAAAAAGTATGAGTTTCTTGTCAGTTGGTAAGCCTAATTTTTGCCTTGCTTCCGCTTTATTTTGGGGTGAAAAAAGTTCAGTATCTAATGGATTTGGAATGGCTTTGACCAAAAAACCTTTCAATAAACTACTCTTTCCTGCTCGATTCGCCAACCATTCGCTGCAAGCAATAATCGTAATATCGTTTCCCCGCCCTTCGGCTACGCTCAGGGAACGGGTAGTTAGAATTGCATTTTTCCGTTGCCAAACTTTATTCGACAAATCATTTTCGGCCGAATTTTTCAGATATTGCACACAATTCCCGCAGGCTATTTGGTAGTTTTCGCAGTCGCCGCTGTGGTGGCAACCGCCCGTAAAAGCCCACATATCGTGCATCGTCCAGACGATGGGTTTGTTGAGTGCAAAAAGTTTTTCGAGCGAATCGAGCGACAAAAAACCGAAATTTGTCCAATGCAAGTGAATGATGTCGGCTGCTTGCACCAAAGGATGTTCGGCAATATCAACGCCAACAGTAGCGGGCGAAAAAGCGAAGCGAACGGTTTTGTTTTTTTCAAAAAAACGAAAATACAAACGCTCCAAGGCAAATCGTACAAAGGCCAGTTTTTTACTGAGCCAAGTATCAGCCAATGCCTTGATATTGAGGCGATTACCTTTTTTTTCTTGTACCAACATTTGCACCTCCACGCCTTCGGTTTGCTCCAAAATTTTGAGCAAACGCAAGCAAGCAATGGCTGCTCCGCCCATGGCATCGTCGGTATTTATAAGAAGAATTTTCAAAAACTATTTTCTTTATCATAAAACAAATGCGAATTAAGCTAAAAAACCCAAGATTGATTTAATTTTTGGTTATTTATAAATCATTTTCGTTCATTTTTTCGTTATATTGATTGATCGATAGTTGGTAGTCGATTGACCACAATTATACAAAACGCTGATTATCAAGCTAATACGAAAGTCAAGATTGACAAATACATTTTTAACCGATTTTTTTTAAACAAAGTCAAAATGAAAAAAATAGCTGCATTTTCTGGAATTTTAGTGCTGTTAGTTTTGGTCGCTTTCCGATGCAAAGTCGAAACCCAAGAACAATCCGTGATTACACCCGTTGCGAGCGATGGCTACAAGAGTGTGCTGGCTTTTCCGAAACTTTCTTTCAACAACCCCGTGGATTTTACGCACGCCAACGACGGCACAAATCGCCTTTTCGTGGTTGAGCAAAAAGGTGTGATTCAGGTTTTTGAAAATAATGTTTCTGCTGAAAAAACTTCGACGTTTTTGGATATTTCAAGTCGGGTGGCATCGGGTGGCGAAATGGGGCTTTTGGGGCTTGCCTTTCACCCAAACTTCAAGACAAACGGCTTTTTATACGTAAATTATACCCGAAGTTCGCCCCGCCGACAAACCGTTATTGCGAGGTTCAAAACCAACGGACAAGTAGCCGACCCGAGTTCTGAAACAATTTTGTTTACTTTCGATCAACCCTACTCAAACCACAATGGCGGACAAATTGCCTTTGGTGCTGATGGGCTTTTGTACGTAGCTACGGGTGACGGTGGCAGTGGCGGCGACCCGCAGAATAATTCTCAAAATCGAAGTAATTTACTTGGAAAAATGCTTAGAATTGATGTAAATGCCACCGAAAAGGGTAATTATGGTATTCCGAAAGACAATCCGTACGTGGGAAATAGTGAAGGGTTCAGAGAAGAAATATATGCTTATGGACTGCGAAATCCGTGGCGTTTTAGCTTCGATGCAGTCACGAAAAATCTTTGGACGGGCGATGTTGGACAAAATAAAGTGGAAGAAATTGACGTAGTGACGAAAGGCGGCAACTACGGCTGGAAAATAAAAGAAGGCAATGATTGCTACTCGGGCGACTGCTCACGAACTGATTTGGTGGCTCCCGTTTGGACTTACACGCAAAGCAGCGGCGACCGCTCCGTAACGGGTGGAATCGTATATCGAGGCAAAAAAATGCCCGAATTTGCAGGAAAATATTTCTGCGGCGACTACGTAAGTGGCAAGATTTGGGCCTTAACCTACGACGGAAAAACGGTCACAAAAAGTGATGTGATTACAGATTTAAGTACGGTTTCGGCTTTCGGGCAAGATGCCGCTGGCGAGATGTATATGCTGGATTATTCGGGCGGAAAAATTTATACTTTGGCAAAAAAATAGTGAATGGTATTCTTTAAAAAACCTGTAAGGTCTGCCAGACCTTGCAGGTTTGACTTAAAAAATCTTGCGTATTTTAAGCCACACATTCCTCATTGCTCCGTTGAGTTCGGGCGAAATATTGCTCCAATAAATCACACTTCCGAACAACATAGTTAAGGTCACTGAACGGTAGCCCATATCGAGCGTTGTCATTAATTTATTTCCGTTGATACTTGGTAAAAGTCTGATAATCAAGCCAATAACTATCGAAATGAAGATAATTTTTACTAAATCGAACGTAAAAGGCTGCATTCGGAGTTTGATTAAAACCACTAAATAACGAGCCAAATTGAAATAAACCGTTGCGAACGCCAGGGCAATGGCGGCACCGTTCATGCCATAAATCGGTATCAGGAAATAGTTGAGCGAAACCGTAATCACAATCAAACCAACCATAATGTAGGTGTCATAGATATAGTATTTTGAGAGTGTCAAAATCGTGCCGTTTAGTCCCGTGGCTAAGTCAAAAAGTTTTCCCAAACAAATGATTATTACGACCGTTTTTCCTGCGGCATATTCGGGTTTTAGGAAAAGAAAAAGGTTGTCGATATTGAGGTATATTCCCAAGAAAATCCAACAACCAACGATGAGCGAAGTAGTACAACTTTTGCGGTAAATGGTGGTGATATTCGCCAAATCATTCTCGGCAAAAGAATCAGCAATGAGCGGTTGGGCGGCTTTATTGACCGCCAAAAGTGACATTCCCATCACGCTCCCAAAAAATGCAGCGGTGTTGTAGATACCCGTTTCGGCAAAAGTCGTAATGCCCGCCAGCATAATTTTATCAATGTACAAAATCACCATCGACGAAAAGCCCGTCAGGATTGTGAGAAAACTATAAAAACCAAATTCTTTGCTAAATGCGGGTGTCATCACCGAAAAGTTGGGTTTCAGCGAAAAACCTTCTAATTTAGTAGCTTTCCAGAGCATCGGTACCACATAAAACGACACCCCAAAAACCCATAAATACATAAATTGCTGAAAATCAACCAAACCAAAAACAATGAACAGCACCGCCAATAATTGTAGCAAACGTTGGAGAAATTGAGCCAAAAAAGTACCCGTAACGGTGTCGTAGAGGTTTTTGGCGTAATTATCAAGCAAATTAAAAAGGAGCGTAGCGAATGTAAGCGGCAGTAAAAAATAGAAATTATCGGCAAAAAGAGTTGAGTTTTCTTCGTTGTTGATAATGGTATTTTTCAATAAAAGTATTCCGATGGTTGTGATGATAAACCCAACGATTCCGACCGAAAGCCCCAGAAATAAATAGCCTCGATGCCCGTTTTTAGCATCTCGAAAGTGCGGAAAAAACCGACTTCCTGCCGCATTAAACCCCAATGACGAAAGCTGTACCAACACGTACATATAGGAAAGCAGTACCGCCAGAAGTCCGTTTTGGGCGGGTTCGAGGTAGTTTCCAATCAAGAAAAACTGCGTGATAAAGCCCACTAAAACTCCTCCGTAAGAGAAAATTGTGCCTAAAAAAGCCTGTTTTTTTATGACATTCATTAATTTTAAGCATAAAATGTTAATGATAGCACATTGTTTTATGTTGTTGCAGTTTGTTTGACTATTTATCTGACAACAACTTACAAGTATTTATGAAGAAGGGGGGGGGATTTGGAACTCATTAGCCCGTAACTATTGCTGGGTTTTGTTCCAAACGAAGTCCGCCCGTGCGATTGAGTTACTTATAAACTGCTTCTTAGTATTCCGTCCGATGGTACAAATGGTGATCAATACCTGCTGTTCAATTACTTAACGTTCGTCCACTTTTTCATAGATACTATGTTGGAGGTAGTGCCGCTTCGGCTGTCCGATTTTTTGTTACGCCCATTCGAGTTCCAGTTGTTCGTACTTTATTTTCTCTTTCAAACCATGATTATGTTCTGCGAAATCTCCTGTGTCAAAGTTGCAAACAAGGGCTTCCACAACTGTCCGCCTGTTCTCAATACTGCCGCCATTATGATAAAAATGGTCTTTCGTAACGACATTAAAATTGCCCCAATATTTCTCAACCATTTCATTTTGTCGCCAGTCGTTATGATGCCAAGTTGAAAGAATAAATTTAGCTTTTGTTTGACTTAATAAGTTAAACAAAAGTTCTTCATCTGATTCTTTCCAACCATTATAATAATCAACATTTCGTCCATAATAAGGCGGGTCGCAATAAATCAAGTCATTCTCTGTTGCCAATGGGATAATTTCTGCAAAAGATTTATTATGAAATGTCCAATTCGGCTCTGACTGAATAATTTGTGCAACATTCGCAACTTGGTTTGTTATTTTCGTAACATAAGCCTGTGCAAAACGGTCTGGTTTTTTACAAAATGGAATATTCCAATTCCCTTTGCTACCAAAACGCATCATTCCATTAAATCCTGCTCTTGAAAGAAAAATGAAATCATAAGGCGAAAATTCTCCACTATTAAATCTTGAACGTACTTTTAAGTAATGTTCGTAGCCATTATTGCCAGCTTTACTTAAAAAATCACCTTCTTGCTCCAAATATTGTTTCATTAAAGGGGCAGTAATTTCTTTCTGCTGAATACCTTTATAAAAATTGATAATATGAGGATTAGTGTCGTTGAGAATTGCATTTTTGTAGCCAGAATTAAACGCAACTACACCAGTTCCTAAAAATGGTTCTATCCACCGAGCGTCGGTTCGATTTCCTTCAACTTTCGGGGCAAGTTCCATCAACCAAGGAACTAACTTTGTTTTTATACCCTGACTTTTTATTGGTGGGACGATTACTCTCATTTCGCTTTCTTATTTGAAGTTTTTGAAACAATTTTATCCCACAAGTCAGTTCTTCCTTTGAATTCTAAAAAGTCTTTAAGTGTTGTAATTTTTGAGGTTTTACCATCTTTTAGCATCGTGGCAGAACCATGATTTATCCAATATTCGTCAAACCATTCTTCGCCTAATTGACTAAAAATGCCGTTTCCACTTTTCAAGTCGGCAATATCAACAATAGAACCAATATTTGCAGTATTTCCAGAACCTTGTTTGTCGCTCGCTATTTTCCACTTTTCAGAAGCAAAAAAGTCGAAATCTTTGATTACGGAAGTGATAGATTTTAAATTCTTAACGGTTGTAACTTCTCTTTCTCCAACTTTTTTGTTTGGAGTGTCATATTCTTCTTGCAATTCTTGAACCTGAAAAATCTCAGTTTCAGCAAAGTCGTCCGAGATGTCAGTTCTTGTATAGATTACACCCAAACAAAAGTGTCCAGTATATTGGTTGTATGGAAATTGAATATTTTTGTCTTTATCTCTTTCTTTGAAATACCCACCGTGGCTACCCAATGTGAAACCAGCCGTTTTGTCGTTTCGTCTAAAAGTTGTTTTTATATCAACAGCGAATTTTACTTCTTCACTTTTCTTGTTCACAAAAGTCAAGTCAGGATACCAATTTTGCTTCTCGGCAAGAATAATTTTATAGCCAATACTTTCCGCAAATTGTAAAATCTGTGGAAAAATATGTATTTCAAGTATCTTTGAAACGATTTTTGTGTCCGAAGAAATAGTATAGATATTCTTATAAACGTCTATAAAGCCTTTAATAGACCAGTCACCATTGTCAGTAGAAACATATTTTTCGAGCTTGTCGGCAAATTTGTCAAGCTCGTTTTTAAAGTCAGATTTGTATTTATTTTTATCTTTTAAATCCATGCGGTAAAGATACAAATTTTATTCTTTTCTGTTAGTCGATAAGAGATTTTTTGTCAGTTTACTGGTGTTTGCAGGTCGCTCGTAGTGTTATGCCCAACTTGCAAAATCTGCAATAAAACCCAACAAAAATAACCTGTTTAATATATTTGGCGTGTAATTTGCAAAGTTAATCATCAAAATAGACAATATTTGCAGTAAAATTGATTTGTTTGAAAAATGCTTGTTTCGGAAAACACAAAAACCGCACCATTAGTGCTTGATAAAAATGATATTTGGCGGGCATCGCACGCCGAAAAAATGTCGTATCCCGAGGCGGGAAATAATTATTGCTTTGCCGTGGAAGACAATAGTTTTTGGTTTAAACACCGAAACGATGTCATTGTGGCACTCACGCAGCGTTTTAAGTTTGCCAAAAACTTTGCCGACGTTGGCGGCGGAAATGGTTTTCAAGTAAAATTTTTAGCCGAAAAATATCCCGAAAAGCAAATATTTTTGATTGAGCCTGGTTATGCAGGTTGCCAAAACGCCAAGAAAAGAGGCGTACAGGAAGCATATAATATATTTTTTCAGGAATTTCCGTTTGCCGAAAAGCAAATTGATGCCGTGGGGCTTTTTGATGTAATCGAACACATCGAAGATGATAAAACTTTCTTGACCAATTTAGCGGAATATCTACCCAAAGGCTCGCATATTTACATAACCGTACCCGCCCATCAGTGGCTTTGGTCGGAGGTAGATGATGAAAGCGGGCATTTTAGGCGGTATAATCTCGCAATGTTTGAGCAACTCGCCAAAGACTGCGGACTTGAATATACCTACGGAAGCTATATTTTCTCATATTTGCCACCAATTATGGGTATTTTGCGGGCTATTCCGTTTCGTTTGGCTCGGCTTTTTGGCAAGACTCGTCAAAATACGATTGATGCCGAATTTGATAACCATACGCCCTCGAAGCTGGCCGTTGCGATATTCAACAAGATTCACGGCTGGGAGTTGGCTCGTTTACAAAAATCAAAACTGACATTCGGTGCCAGTTGTGCCGTAGTTCTTAAAAAGAAATAATTTTGAATGATTGAATGATAGAATGATAGAATGATAGAATAAAACACACACTCACTCATTTACACATTCTATCATTCACTCATTCGCTCATTCACTCATTCAAAATTAAATTCCCCCGTGATACCATTCAATAAACCATACCTTTCGGGCAACGAACTGCAATACATCGGAGAAGCCGTACAATCGGGCAAAATCTCTGGGAATGGTGCTTTTACGAAAAAATGTCAGCATTTTTTTGAAGAAAAATACAATTTTCGGCGTTGTTTGCTTACCACTTCCTGCACCGATGCCCTCGAAATGGCAGCAATTTTGTGCGATATTCAAGTGGGCGATGAGGTGATTATTCCTTCTTATACGTTCGTTTCTACGGCCAACGCTTTCGTTTTACGGGGGGCAAAAATCGTATTTGCTGATAGTTCGGCCGAAAATCCAAACCTTGATGCTGATAGTCTTGCGGCTTTGATTTCTCCCAAAACTAAGGCAATCGTAGTGGTACATTACGCAGGAATCGCCTGCGATATGGACAAAGTTATGAGCCTTGCCGAAGCCAATAATCTATTTGTGATCGAAGATGCCGCCCAAGCCGTTGATTCATTTTATAAAGGTCGCCCGTTGGGTAGCATCGGGCATTTGGCGGCGTTTAGTTTTCACGAAACCAAAAATATTATTGCGGGCGAGGGTGGAATGTTGGTCATTAACGATGAGCGTTTTGAGGCAAGGGCCGAAATTATTTGGGAGAAAGGCACCAACCGTTCGGCTTTTTGGCGGGGCGAGGTCGATAAATATAATTGGGTCGATATTGGCTCATCGTTTTTACCGTCTGAGATAGTAGCAGCGTACCTTTTTTCTCAATTAGAAAATCTTGAAAAAATACAATCGCAACGTAAACAAATTTGGGATAAATATTACAAAAACTTCGTACCATTGCAGCAAACTGGTAAGCTAAAATTACCCTTCGTGCCGAGCTATGCCACCAACAACGCCCACATGTTTTATCTACTCACGGAGTCGATTGAGCAACGAGATGCTTTGATTGCGTACTTGAAAACGAATGAAATTAATGCTGTTTTTCATTATATTTCACTCCATAGTAGTCCGTTTTACAGAGAAATAGCGGGCAGTGTGTCGCTACCTATGAGTGATGCTTACTCAGATTGCTTGGTGCGTTTGCCGCTATTTTATGAACTGACCGATGCCCAGCAGGAGTTAATTATTGATAAAATTATGCGGTTTTTCGTAGAGATTTGACGATTTTTGAATTTATCAAACCTCTTTGGTTTTTATTTTATGCCGTAAAAAATAACTATTTCTGAGATACTCAAATTCCCCAAGAGCGGAAAATTATCAACCACAACTCCGACGTAAAAATAAATGTAAACTTATTGTCGCAAACATTGGGACAGCAAGTTTATGGTTCCAATTTCAATAACTACAACCCACTACTTCTGTTGTAAAAACAGCACCCGCATTCGCCCTAAAACCTGGAAATAATGTAATGTTTTCAGATACATGATACGTGAGAACGGTTAAGGTGTTGAGCGTGTTGGTAGCAGAGATTCTTTTACCAATTTGTGGGTTTGGCAATAAAATATTAGGATAGTTTTCGCTTGGACTCAGCAATGTTAGGTTTTGATAAAACATACAATCAACTATTTTGGTTAATGTAAAATCATTATCGTGTCCGTTATGATAAAAACCTGTCAAATATGCAGTGCCGTTGCTATTTGAAATAATGGCATTTGTACCTTCATTGCCATAGCCAAAAGGCAAAATGAGGGTTCCACTATAATTAAAACTTTGGTCTAAAATTCCGTTGGCAGCATATCGTGCAAGCACAATATCTGCATTGCTTGTATTTGTGGAGTTTCCAGATAGGTATATTTTGCCATCGGGCTGAATGGCTACGGCAGTAGCAGTTACATGAATGGGACTTAGATTGGTCATTACTATTCCATCAACATCAAAGCTATTATCTAAACTTCCGTTTGTATTATAACGCACCATCGCTAATACATCAAAGCTATTTTCTTTGGCTTTACCACAAACCACCATTTTGCCATCTGGTTGTATGACGAGCGATTTGGCGAAACTGCTTTCCGTTCCAACGTTTGTACTCACTTTTCCATCGGTATCAAAAGTATTATCGATACTTCCGTTGGCGTTGCACCTGACCACCACAAAGTTGCCTGCACTACTTTGACTTGCACAGGCTATCACTATTTTTCCATCGGCTTGGATGCCCACTGACTTTCCTACATACTCGTTTCCTGCGGGCAAATCTACTACGGCGTTGCTTCCAAATGTATTGTCAAGTGTGCCGTTGGCATTGAAACGAGCTAAAATTGCGTAAAACCCATCATTAAATTGGTCGTGCGAAAGCCCTGTTACCACTATTTTCCCATCAGTTTGTATGGCTATTGACATGGCTTCGGAGTCAAAATCATCGATTTCTAAGGTGGCAACGCCCGCAATACCAAAAGTGTTGTCGAGCGTGCCATTGGTATTATATCTAACTACAACCAAGTTATACTGTGAGCCATTGGCGGCTTTGCCTACTACCAATATTTTGCCGTTGGTTTGCACCGCTACGGCATTGGCTCGGTCGTCGGCATCAAAAGAAATAGTTACAAAACCATTTGAGCCAAAAGCCAAATCAAGACTGCCATCAGCATTGTAGGTAACTATGCCAAAATCTGTTCCACTCGTTGGGCTTACACCGTTGGTGACATTACCAACCACAATCGGTTTACCTCCTGCTCGCAGGGCTATGGCATTGGCTACATCATTATTCGGTGTGAATTGGGTGTAGATTTTGCCTTGGTTTGAGTTAAAATTACTTATACTGTGGAGGCGAACCAGTGCAAAATTGCTATTATTATTGCCTCCTGCTATCAAAAATTTCCCGTCTTTTTGTATCTGCAAATCTAAAATAGAGTTACTGCCGTTGTTAAAATTAAAACCTGTATCAGCTACTCCTTTTTTGCTATATCTTACTATTTGTAACCATTATTTTGATTTGTTCCTACTACTATTTTATCATCAAATTGAATGGCGAGTGCCGTATTAGAACCTGCAAAACCAAACAAGATTCCATTGTTTCCAAAACTATTGTCTTGAATAAGGTTTGCATCAAACCGAAAAAGAGCAAATACGTTTTCAGGGAAAATATTCTGCCAATTATAAACCATTATGATAGGATTTCCTTCCGAATCAAGGGTCATATCCTGTACTCTTCTATCTGAATTGACAGTATTATGATAAATTGCAAGAATACTTGCTGTTCCGCCTTGATTTGTGCAGTAGGTAATGATTGGATAAGTAAACCTACCTCCCATGCCATCTTGCCTCATATAACCTGCAATGAAAATCTTACCGTCATCATTGATTTTTATTGCGGTGGGAGAGATAAAGTTTGACGAAGAGAAGGTTACTTTACCATCACCGCTAAATGACAAGTCGAAATTACCATCTGTATTTAGTCTGATTACACCAATTAAAGCACCAATTGAAGTAGAAGTCTTTGAACCCACTACTACAATTTTACCATCTGTTTGTATCGCCACATTAGCGGCATAATTAAAACCATCACCAAGCGTTACAATTCCATCTAAACTAAAAGAATTGTCTAATGTACCATCAACATTATATCGAACTATGTAATAATCTGCGTTGGCGTATGTCTGTCCAACAGCTACAATTTTACCATCGGCTTGTTGGGCAATATCAGTTACATTAAAATTTGGCAATATTTTTCCACTTTGACCAAAACTATTATCTCTACTTCCATCAGTATTCAATCGTATGATGGCATCAGTAAATGGTCCACTCTCCACAATTGCAGTTGTACCGAATACAACAATCTTACCATCGGTTTGTATGATAGATTTCGTGGCTACGTCAAAAGTTCCAGTTCCAATATCGGACGACACTAATCCATCACCATCAAACGACAAATCCAACGAACCAGCCTGTTGGGCTTGTATAAATGAATATTGAAAAATGATGGATATGAAGGTTATGAGTAGGTTTTTCATTGATTTTTTTATTTAATTCCGTAAAAAATGACCGTTCCAGAGATACTGGATTGACCCGTGAATGGAAAATCATCTACATTAATTCCAATATTATAGTAAGTGCCAGGGTTTGGTCCACTACTAACTACAACTACTTTATTGTATATTTCACCGATAAAGCCGCTTATTGCACTAAGATTAAATATAAAAATCTCTGAATTACCCGAATAATTTATTGTTCCAATACCTATTATTTTTGAGTATTGAGCAACAATAGTTGGGTCTAATTTAAAATTTCCTACCATCCAATCATCTATTTGTACAGCACTGGCACTTGTTGCACTTACGATTAAACCGCCTACAACATTAGTAAAAGAGGGAATAGAAGCTAATCCATTGGAAAGCTCTTCCACTTTTACCTCCGCAATTCCAATCGGTACAATATTAAGTCCGCCCGTTTGACTGCTGTAAATACCATCATTTACTTTCACATTTCCATCATATTTCACTCGCATCAATTCTTTGGAGGTACTTGCACTTGTGGCTGAATAAAAAACGTGGTCGCCACCGCCAGTTGTCTGATATCGGAGGATTCCATCGTTTATGCCAAAACCATAAAACTGATGGTTATTATTGAGTTCTTCGTAAAGTACAATTTTGCGGTTCACGCCCGACGTTGATGAAAACTGCAAAGGGGCATTCGATATAGTCGTACCAATGCCCACATTTCCCCCAAAAGGATTGAGCAAAAGACTATTTTCAGTTTTGAAATCTGTCAAAACATTTATTCTTCGTGCCTGAATACTGTTGCCATCTAAGCTCAAATACCTACTGGAAGTAAGTGGACTTGGAGCATTGATTTTGAGCGTTCCTTCCGTGCCAACACCCGATGCCAAGGCAGTGGTATTTGTGCCATTTCCTAAATTAAATCGGGCATAATTATTACTCGAAAGCTCGGTATTGCTATTGTAAGGTATCCAGTTGGAGGTTGCGGCTATTAATTGTACCCAAGTCGTGCCATTATGAAACCAAAACGTACCAGTATCGGTGTCAAACACCAAAAGCCCTTTGGTTGGCGTGGCAATGCTGCCTCTTTGAGCTGAACTTACATTCGGAATAAGCGTACCTGCACTGGTGCTTTGAGCCTTGATAATAGCCGAACCGTTGGTAGCAGAATTGGGGTCAATCGTTACACTTTGGGCAAATGTTTTGCTACTTATTAATAGAAATACAAGAAGTTGAAAAAAGGTTTTCATGGTATAAGTATCTGATTATCAATATTTTATAAATAATTGAGGCAAGAATCCATTGCCCCTTAAAAGAAAATTACGTTTTACTAAATACCGTTTTCATAATCTAAAAATAATGTAATTATACCTCGTAGCCCCAGCAGCAGAAACATTCTGTCTTGCTTGTATGGTAGTTGAGTTCAGCAGTTTTGCTTGGTCAATAGACCCAGACCCTCCATCTGCCACTGACATTAGCACTACGGTATTGGTAAAATCCCAGCCAACTGGAACAGTAGGTATTGTAAAATTCAAAGTCTGCAATCCAGCACCAGTAGTAGTTTGAATTAAAGTGCCACTATATTTAGTTTTGATACCTCCATTAACCTCTAATTTTTCTTGTGGAGAGCTTGTTCCAATGCCCACATTACCCACAAAATCATCATTTAAACTTATTGACCACGCCACAAGAGTACCAATATCTGTTGTACTACAATCTTGGAGTATCAAATTCCAATTACCTTGCACTTGTTTACCAATTAAAGTTGAAAGGCTACCTGGAAGTGTACCACTTGGCAGATATTTACCTGCTTGAACTACCCCACCAACTACATTAGCTACCGAAAGTTGTGAAATAGCCGAAGAATTAAAACTGATAGGATTAGCTACAATAAAATCACCAGTAAAAGTAGCTGGTCGGTCTAAAATTCTAATGATTTCGCCTGTTGGTAGTTGTAAGTCAATTTTTAAATCTTTCGAGAAAGTATGATTGATTTTTAGGGTAAGTACAAATTCGTCTGTATCAGTAATGATTTTGGATAACGGCACACTCAAGGTACTGGTGAGTGTAGCACCGCACATATCCGAACCAGTGCCATCTGGAATTTGAGCATTTGGTGAAATAGCATAAAAATTTGAAGCCTCATTTCCGTTGGTGGTCGAAACCTTTGTACCATTTTGCTGCCAGCCAGTATTAGCAATGCCCGTACTCCCAAAATTCGTCCAAGTTGTGCCTGTCCAATAGCTAAACTGCTGTAAGTTTGAGTCATAAACCATCATGCCTTCGGTTTTATTGGGCAAGGCATTTTTGACGGCGGTTGTCATTTTTGGCACACTTACTCGGTCGGGCGAAATAGTTGTGCTTTGAGCAAAAACTTCACCATTAAAAAGTAAGAAAACGAGAAAATAAAAATAATTTTTCATAATATAAATAGTTGATTATCAATGAATTAGTAGATAAAATTCAATGGAGCAAGCGTTTTTCAGCCCGCCCCTTGAAAGAGAAATTACGTTTTGTTAAAGTTCTATTTCAACAGGAATTAACGAAAAAACTATTCGTAGCTAAATTCAAAATGTGTTAGTATCTCATGTTACGCACTTTTTGAAATTTCCCCTCCTTTTTTCAAGGAGGGGCGACCGACGCTCGGTGGCAAAATTCTGACGTAGTCGAATTTTGACGGGGTGGTTTGTTCCAACTTAGATGCTTTTTGAACCAATTCTACGCCAATAAACCACCCCGACTGGGCGTCCCCGCCGACTATCGTCAGACACCCCTCCTTGAAAAAAGGAGGGGAAAATTAGCACTACGTAACATGTGTTAGTTTTTCATGGAACAATTATTTATTTGACCGTGCAAATTTTGCCTTTTAAAACTTACCATCATATACCGTAAAAGGGTGATTTTTTGTGAAATACTCAAAATTGTATCCCGTAAAGGGGTGATTTTTGCTCGAAATTTGGCATTTGCCGTTTTTAATGTAGAACTTTCAGAAAGATACAAACAGAGGATAGCCTTTTTAAGCCAAATTCAATGAAAACGAAATTTAACTTGTTAATTATTTTGATGTTTTTTGTGGTAAATACTGATGCTCAAAAAATTATAGAATCGAACAACAAGCAAATTGATGAAGCCATCAAGGAATTAGAAAAATTGCCTAAATCAGATACTACCCGACTAAGACAATTAATAAAAGTTATTAATATTCCTATCTTTAAGGCGGGAAAAGAACGAGTGATGAATTATTATTTTGAGGCAAAGGCGTTGAGTAAAAAACTTAATTCCAAGCAAAATATGGCTCATTGCTATTTTTTTATGGGTGTGTACCAAAAAAGTAAAATGAACTACGGGGGTGCCATAAAATATTTGGATTCGATGAGTGTGCTGACCCAAAATTCGGCTGATACAACATTACAAATGCTCAATGCCTTCTCTTATTATCAAAAGGGACATATCTATAATGCCAGCGAAAACTATTATTCGGCGTTAGCCAATTTTTTTGAAGCCTTGAAATTTTACAACACAAAAAATTCGCAAAGATCACGATATTCCTACAAAACGATTGGAAATATTTATTATAATCTGCATAATTATGCCAAATCAAATCAATACAATAAAGCCTTTTTGACGCAATGTTTGCTTGCCAAAGATACGCCTTCGGCATTAGATGCTTCTATTTTGCTTGCTCAAACTTACATTGAATTAAACAAAATAGATTCCGCAAAATACTACCTGAGTTTACTGAAAACCGCCGTAAATGATAGCCTCGATAATACATTGGTGTTTGCTTATTATCAAAAAGTGGGTTTGATACATTATCTTGAAAATAATTTTTCGGAAGCCGAAACTAATTTCAAAAAGGCATTGACCTTCACCACCGACCCGATGCACTCAGCCACAAAAGCCTATATTCTTGGGTTTTATGCCCGAAACGAACTCAAACGAGGAAACACAAGCAAAGCCAAAATGATTGCTGATGAATATTTATTGATAGCAGAAACCAACAACATCAAAAACCATTTGGTAGATGCCTACGCCACGGTATCAGATTGCTACCAAAAAATTGGGAATACCCCAAAAGCCTTAGAATATTTGCAAAAGTCGGTAGTAATAAAAGATAGCTTACTGACCGAAACCAACCTACGACAGGCAAACACACTGGCATCAATTTATGAAGTTGAAAAGAAAGAAAAGGAAATTTTAAAACTTCAATCACAATCAGAAATTCAAGAAGTTAATCTAAAAAAAGAATCGTTTCTCAACAAAATTCTCTTTGGCGGAGCATTGGCACTAATTATTATCGGTTTGCTCGGCTACCGAAATTTTATAAACCGACAAAAAATCCAACAACTTAAAATCACCGAACTCGAAAAAAATAAACAATTACAATCTGTTGATGCCATGCTCAAAGGACAAGAAGACGAACGAAATCGAATAGCAAAGGACTTGCACGATGGACTCGGCGGAATGTTGTCGGGCGTAAAAATATCATTTACCACTATGAAAGAAAACCTTGTAATGAGTGCCGAAAACGTGAGCGTTTTTGAGCAATCCATTTCGCAATTAGATAGCACGATTTCGGAACTCCGAAAAATCGCCCATAATTTAATGCCAGAGGCTCTGGTACGATTCGGACTGCACGATGCCATCAAAGATTTTTGTACCTCCATCATGTCGGCTACGCACATCAATATTGTGTATGAAAACTTGGGAGAAATCCGTAAATTGGATAATACCGCTAACACCTATATTTACAGAATCATTCAAGAATTAATAAATAATGCCGTAAAACACAGCAATCCGAAGCAGATTTTAGTGCAAATAACCACTACGCCCAACAAAACCCTGCTTACCGTTGAAGACGACGGCTATGGAATGGACGCAAGCAAAATGGCAATTTCAAAGGGTATCGGCATAACGAATATCCAGCACCGAGTCAATTATTTTAAGGGAAACGTAACTTTTGAGAATAAAAATCCACAGGGAACATCGGTAAATATTGAGTTGAATGTGTAAATAAACAAGGAAGACTTCGCTCAAAGCGAAGCCTTCCTTTATCCTAATGATAAAAGTTTTAATCGTAGATGACCATAACGTAGTAATCGAGGGGATTTTGTCGCTGTTGCAAAATTCTGATGAAATCATTGTGGTCGGAACCACCCAAAATGCCAAAAATTGCTTAGATTTTCTTAAAAAAAATGCAGTTGATGTTATCTTCATGGATATAAACCTACCCGACATGAGTGGCTTAGATTTATGTAAAGCCGTAAAACAAACTTATCCAGAAATCAAGATTTTGGCATTAAGTACCTTCAATCAGATAAGTTATATCAACAAAATGATGACAAACGGGGCAAGTGGCTATTTGCTCAAAAACATCACAAAGGGTGAGCTTTTATTGGCAATAAATGCCGTTGTGGAAGGTAACATTTACCACAGCTTTGAAGTCAATGAAATCATAAAAATAGCCAGAAGTGGTGCAGAAAATCTTACTATTTTAACAAAAAGAGAAGCTGATATTTTGAAATTAGTTGCGGCAGGACTCACAAATCCCCAAATTGGTGAAAAACTTTTCATTAGCCCCGATACGGTGGACTCACACCGAAAAAACCTACATACCAAACTCGGCGTAAACAATACCGCACTTTTGGTACGATACGCCATTGAGCATGGTTTGGCGTAGATTTTACCGCACGAATCACATTTCCCAATCGCCTATTTTCCGAATACGGGAACAATTACAAACAGTCAAGTGTTGTGTATTAAAATAATTGAGAAATTTAAAAGATTGAAAATTGAAAAATTTATTTAAAAAGTTCACCATCGGAGATATATTTTTGTTCGCCGCAGCTTTCTTATCATTGATATTTTCCGAGATACTATTCATGCAGGGCGAGAAAGCCGACGGCACTTTCATTGGATTATGGGTACCTTCAATATTGGCATTCGGTATTTACCTCAAACTTATCAACAACACAAAAAATGACTGAAATAATACCCTATTTTGCAGCATTCATCACTTTATTATTTGGTGTTGGATTCGCTTTTTTGATAAACGAAGGCAACAAAAAGAAATAATAAGTAATGTTTAATGATAAATGTTGAATATTTAATGGCATAAAATGCTTGTAATAAGCAAGTTAGATCTAAAATGTCGATTATTTTCATTCAACTACTTAATTGCAAGATTGGTATTCTCAATATTAGTTTCACTCATGAAACCCTCTATTTTGATAGCTATCAAACCACACACCTTTACAAATTTGCTATCAACCAAGCCTTAAAATCTAAAAAAACCGTTGTCATTGGCGATGCTTTTTTCTCCAAACTCAGTAAGTTGGCAAGGCGTTTCGGAACTGCTTGCTCCCCCAATATTGTTTCTACTACATCTGAGAACTTAGCATAATGTGCTGTCGAGAAAAACACACCACCGACAGGATTTGACAAGGTTTTACGGTAATCTTTCAGACCCAAATATGCTATGGCAGTATGCGGACACATTACGTAACCCGTACGCTCGTGTACATCTTTCATCGCTAATTTCGTGGCTTCGTCATCATAAAAATAGCCAATCAAAAGTTCCTTCATTTGCTCTAAATCATCATTAAATAAAGCTTTCATGCGAGGAAAATTGCTCGGATTGCCAACGTCCATTGCATTAGAAATCGTTGATAATGAAGGACTTATCGGATAATAAATGCCATTCCGTAAATATTCAGGCACAACATTATTTACGTTAGTAGCGGCAATAAATTTATGCACGGGCAAGCCCAATTTCCAAGCGATGATTCCTGCACTCAAATTTCCAAAATTTCCGCTTGGAACTGACATTATTACGGGCAAATCATTCCCAGATTTTTTCAGTTGAGCATACGCATTTACATAATAAAATGCCTGCGGAATCAAACGAGCAATATTGATGGAATTGGCCGAAGCTAAGTCAAATTTATCGGTTAAATCTTTATCCAAAAATGCTTGTTTTACCAACCTTTGGCAATCATCAAAAGTACCGCTTACTTCCAACGCACGTACGTTTTCGCCGAGCGTTGTGAGTTGTTTTTCTTGAATATCACTCACCTTTCCTGATGGATACAGAATCGTAACATCAATATTAGGTGTCTTGAAAAAACCCTGTGCCACGGCTCCACCCGTATCGCCCGAAGTGGCCACCAAAATATGAATTTGCTTTTGTGATTTTTGAAGAAAATACGACATCAAACCCGCCATAAATCTCGCTCCAAAATCCTTGAAAGCCATCGAAGGGCCGTGAAAAAGCTCCAAACAGTAAGTGTTTTTCTCTATTTCAACAATCGGTGCTTCAAAATTAATTGCATCATTGACTAATTCCCGCAAATCCTCAGCAGGAATATCATCACCGATAAGGGCATTTGAAACCTCAAAAGCAATTTCTTGCAAACTAAGATGCTGCACATTCTCCCAAAAAATCTGAGGCAAAGCACGAAACTCGGTGGGCATATAAAGACCATTGTCGGGTGGAAGTCCTCGAAAGACCGCCTCTTGTAAATCTACGTTGGGGCTTTGGTGATTGGTGCTGTATAATTTCATAAGTAATTGATTATCAAATAGATAGACTATCAAGTTTCAGACCAAAGTCGGTTAAATGGTCAAAATCTCCGTCGGTAGTTTGCAGCGGAATATTAAAAAAATAAGCCGTGGCGGCTATCCATAAATCGTTTTTACCCATATTTCGGGCAGACCCATTCAATTTTTTATCTGGAAGTAATCCTTGACTAAAAGCGTCTATTTGAGCATAAACATCTGAAATTTTATCATCAATATCAAGAACACTCAATGCTTGCAAATATTTACTTAGCCTCAGTTGTTTTTCTACTCCCCACCTGCTTTTAAGTGAAAAGGCCTTTAATTCTCCAACGGTGATAATTGAAATAAACCTATCTGACGGACAGTTAGCATCTTTTCTGATGTAACCAATTATTATATTTGTGTCTAATAAAAGCATATTTTCAATCTAAGTGTTTCATCATTTCGTTCCATTCTTCCTCCGTAAAATGGATATGAGGGGGAGCAATCGGCTTATCATTTCCAATCAATTTACTAAACGCAGCAATGCCTCCTGCTTTCATTATATCGCTTGGACTGTAAATTTTCAGTACGGGGTCTTTGCTTCTCGGAATAAATACTTTTTTTGCTCTTTTGCTTATTGTTTCGCTCATTTTGCACCTCCTTTTTTGACAAAGATAAAAAAAACCTGCAAAGCCTAAAAATCTTGCAGGTTTTAAAGAATATTATTTATCCCAACATCTTCACAAAATCATCGAACAGATACCGAGAATCGTGCGGTCCAGGTGATGCTTCGGGGTGATATTGTACCGAAAATGCTGGTCGGTCGGTTCTACGAATACCTTCGATGGTGTTGTCGTTGAGGTTTATGTGCGTCAGCTCAATATTTTCGATACTCGAAACTTGCTCGGGCTTTACAGCAAATCCGTGGTTTTGTGAAGTGATTTCACAAAGACCCGTTCGTAGGTTTTTCACGGGATGATTGAGTCCACGGTGTCCGTTTTTCATTTTATAGGTATCAATTCCGCTTGCCAAGGCCAAAAGTTGATGTCCCAAACAGATGCCAAAAACGGGCTTGTTGGTTTCGATTACTTGCTTGATAGTTTCGACGGCGTAGGGCATAGCCGAGGGGTCGCCTGGGCCATTCGACAAAAAATAACCATCGGCATTGAAGGCCACAATTTCCTCAAAACTTGCTTTGGCGTTAAACACTTTGCAATAACAATCCCGTTCGGTAAAATTTTTCAAGATGCTTTTTTTCACCCCAAAATCCAAAACGGCTACTTTATATTTGGCATTTTCATCACCCATAAAATAAGTTTCCTTAGTGCTAACGACCGATGAGAGTTCGAGGCCGTCCATCGAAGGGACTTTTTTGAGTTCGAGTGCCAACACTTCGGGGTCAAGGATTTCGGAAGAAATAATGCAATTCATCACGCCCGCATCACGGATATGCCGTACGATTTGGCGGGTATCAACATCACAAATCCCGATGATATTTGCCCGCTCGAAGTACTCTTGCAGCGAAAAATCGGCCGTTGCCCGTGAGTAATAATGATTGGCGTAGGCATTGCAAACCATTCCACTGATTTTAACACTTGATGATTCTTCTTCGTCGTTTAGCACAACGCCGTAATTGCCGATGTGAGAAGTAGTATTAATGACCACTTGCCCAAAGTACGATGGGTCGGTATAGATTTCTTGGTAGCCCGTCATGCCCGTATTGAAGCAGATTTCGCCCGCCGAAGTTCCAATTTTGCCGAGAGCTTTTCCTTTGAAAAAAGTGCCATCTTCGAGTAGTAGAAGGGCATCAGAAGATATTTGATTCATTGAAGAATGGTAAAAGAGTTCCGAAATTACGATGTCTTATCGGAGAACAAAGGTAGTAAAAAAAGTTTAGTTTTAATAAAAATACGTAGTTAGACGGAGATTTTCTTGGGAAAGTGCAACTTTGAAGATAGGGATGGGAAATGAGACTAATTTCACAATCAAGTGCAAAATAGCATTTGCTACATTGACAACAAAAAATCTAATAAATATTACAAAAATATCTTGTATTATTCATATTTTTTTTATTAGTTGCAGTACAATAGCTAATTTGATAGTGCATGAAAACAACTTAATTCTTTTCCCAAAAATGACCTCCAAGTTATAAATTCCTCAAAATTTTACTTTACCCAAACCTTATAATAGTATCCGCCTGTTCAGTATCGGATATTTCGTGCCGATAGGATTATCGTAACATTTTAATACCCAATTTTCAACCTACTCAAAAAAAACAAGAACATGACAATTTCTACCCATTGGAATCGTCATATTAAAAGAAAAAGTCTTTTAATATTGACTTTCGTTTTTTCTTCTTTAGTCACTGTAATTGCCCAAAACGTCAAAGGGAAAGTAACCGATGATAAGGGGCAAGGTTTGCCAGGGGTTAGCGTCGTGGTAAAAGGCTCAACGATTGGTGGTGCCTCCGACAGCAACGGCGAGTACTCGGTAGCGGCGGGCAAAAACGCCACGTTGGTTTTTACTTACATCGGTTTTATGCCGCAGGAAGTAGCCGTTAATAATCGCTCAATGATTAACATCAGCCTTGCCGAAGATACCAAAGCCCTCGGCGAAGTAATCGTAGTTGGTTATGGAACTCAGAAAAAAGTAACCGTAACTGGTGCGGTTGTGCAGGTGCAAGGAGATAAATTGATTAAATCACCCGCCGTTGATATTACTAACTCATTGGCAGGTCGCTTGCCAGGTTTGGTCGTAATTCAGTCGAGCGGTGAGCCAGGAAACGACGGAGCGAAAGTTTCGATTCGTGGTACAAATACGCTCGGAAATAACAGTCCACTCATCGTCATTGATGGTATTCCTGACCGTGATGGCGGTTTGGGTCGTTTAAGTCCCCGTGATATTGAGTCGATTTCGGTGTTAAAAGATGCCTCGGCCGCTATCTACGGAGCAAGAGCTGCCAATGGTGCTATCTTGGTGACAACCAAGCGAGGCAAATCAGGCAAGCCAACTGTTACTTACGATTTCAATCAAGGTTTTGCCCAACCCGCACGAATCCCGCAAATGTCAAATTCGTCGGAGTACGCCCGAATCATGAACGAATTACCGATTTATAAGTCAATTCCTTCGGGGGAGTGGCCAGCCGCTTGGCAGGCTATTCAAGCAACAGGTGCTTACAAATCGCCAACGGCGGGCGTAAGTTCGCTCAGTGCCAATTTTAGTCCAGAAGCCGTAAAAGGTTATGCCGCAGGAAACGACCCGTGGAGATACCCCAACACCGATTGGTTTGGTGATGCCTTCAAAACGTGGTCGCCGCAGGTTCGCCACAACTTACAGCTTTCGGGCGGTAGCGAAAACATTCGTTACATGACTTCGTTGGGTTATGTCAATCAAGACGCTATCTATAAAAATTCAGCCACGAATTATAGCCAGTACAACCTTCGGGTAAACGTAGATGCCAATGTAAATAAATACATCAGTACCAATATCGGTTTGATGATTAGACGGGAGCAACGCCGCCGACCAACGGAAGATGTGGGTGCTATTTTCAGAATGCTAATGCGTGGCCGCCCGACCGAGCCAGAAGTTTGGCCAAATGGTAAGCCAGGCCCCGATATTGAAAACGGACAAAATCCTTACGTAATCACTACCAACGCAACGGGCTACGTAGATACGCCAACCGATTATACCCAAATCAACGGAGCCGTCAATATCACAAACCCTTGGATAGATGGTTTAAAACTAACCCTTTCGGGAGCAATCGACAAAAGCAATAATACGGCAAAAATATGGCAAACGCCATGGTCGCTTTACTATTGGGACAAAAAAACTTTTGAAGCCGACGGCGTAACGCCCAAACTCGAAGGTTCGGTTCGCTCTAACTTTAAAGACCCAAGATTAGCCCAAGCGTACAGTTCGGTGCTAAATACCAATATGTCGGCAATGTTGAGTTACGACAAAAAAATCGGCACTGATCACACATTTAACTTTTTGGCGGGTGTAACCAAAGAAATCTTCAAGGGAGAAGGTTTTAGTGCTTTCCGCAGAAACTTTATATCGCCTGCCATTGACCAACTTTTTGCGGGTGGTTCGCTCCAACAAAATACGGGTGGTAGTGCGTACAATCGTGCCAGATTAGGCTACTACGGTAGAGCTCAATATAACTACAAAGAGAAATATTTGGTTGAAGGGATTTTCCGTAATGACGGTTCGTATATTTTTCCTGAATCAAGCCGATTTGGTTTCTTCCCAGGATTATTGCTCGGCTGGAACTTGACCAACGAAAGTTTCTTCAAAGTTAAAGGCATTGATTACTTGAAACTTCGTGCCTCTTACGGACAAATGGGTAATGACCAAGTATCATTCGACAGAAACGGAAACGGCGTGGCTGACCCCGAAGAGTTGCAGGAATATGCGTATCTTTCAACCTACGGATTTGGGGTATTCCCGATTAACAGTCAAGTAGTTACGACTTTGAAAGAAACCATTTTGGCAAATCCGAATTTTACTTGGGAGCGAGCTACAAACTATAATATCGGTATCGACGGAACGTTTTTGAATAATACTATCGACTTAACATTGGAGTATTTTATCAATAAGCGTGACCAAATTTTGATTCAAAAAACGGGTTCAACGCCCTCATCTTCGGGAATCAACTCATTACTTCCTCCCGTAAATGCAGGAAAAGTAAACAACAGCGGATTTGAATTTAATGTTGGCTACAATAGCAAACCTTCAAATGCACTCACATTCAGAGCGGGCCTCAATGGTGGTTATGCAATGAATAAAGTTGTATTTATGGACGAAATCCCGGGGGCTCCCGCTTACCAATTACAAGAAGGCAAGCCGATTCGCTCGTATTTAGTTTATAAATCAGCGGGAGTATTTAGAGATGCTGCCGAAATTGACGCTAATAAAATTGACTATTCAGCGGTTACATCAAAGTTGATTCCTGGCGATATGAAATTTGAAGATTATAACGGTGACGGTAAAATCACGGGTGATGATCAAGTGCGTTTGAACCAAAACGATACGCCTACATTTAACTTTGGAGCAACCCTTGATATGCGATACAAAGGTTTTGATGTAAACGTATTATTTCAAGGAGCAACGGGTGCTGCCATTCGTATCCAAACAGAATCGGGTGATATTGGTAATTTCTTGAAATATTCTTACGATAATCGCTGGTCAATAGATAACCCAAGTAGCGAGCATCCACGTTTAGCAAGCCGAGGCGATACCTACTATACGGGCGGAAATTACGGGAATAATACTTACTACTTGTTCAGCAAAAACTACATTCGTCTGAAAAACTTAGAAATAGGTTATAACCTCCCAAGCAGCCTCGTACAGAAAGCGAAACTGGGAAGTTTAAGAATTTACATAAATGGACTAAATTTAATAACATTTGATAAGAACAAAGTGTTCGACCCAGAAGCGACAGCTTCGAGTGGTGTTTACTACCCACAATCAAGAGTAATAAATACTGGTTTGAGCTTAACATTCTAATTCAACAATAATCAAAAAAATGAAAAATCTCAAAATTAAAGTAGGTCTTTTGTTTGCCGCCATGACACTTGCATTATCGTGCGACAAGGACTTTTTGAACACCCAGCCCCTCGATAAGATTTCGAGCGAGGCAACTTGGGCCGACGGTGCATTATCCGAAGCCTTCATTTTTAACGTCTATTCGTTTTTGGGTTATGGTGGCTTTGAGGAGCAAGCCCTCGCTGCCTACACCGACGAAGCGATGTTTACGCACTCGGGCCGAAATATAAACACCTTTACCGAAGGCTCAGAAAGCCCAACCAACATCGGCTGGCAAAGCCCAACTTATGAGTGGGGCAATATGTACTTAGCTATCCGACAGGCAAATGTTGCTCTCGGAAATCTCCCAAAAGCGACTTTCACTGATGCTAAATTGAAAGAAAAACTCATGGGCGAGGCATATTTTCTTAGAGCCTATTACTATAATCAACTACTCCGCTTCTATGGTGGCGTACCGCTAATCAGCAAGGCTTATGGCTTAGACGAAGATTATTCGGTTGCTCGTGGTACGTATGATGAGTGCGTTAAGTTTATCGTGAGTGATCTTGATAACGCAATCAAGATGCTCGAAGGCAAGGGCGAAACACCTGGCAGAACTTCAAAAATTGCCTCAATGGCTCTAAAAGCCCGTGTATTGCTTTATGCCGCCAGCGATTTGCACGATGGCCCAACGGTAAAATTAAAATCTCCAACGCTCGGTGGATACGCTAATCTTGATTTGATTGCCTACACATCAGGCGATAGAACCGCTCGATGGAACGCCGCAAAAGTAGCCGCAAAAGCAGTTTTAGATGCCACAAGTGGTTATAAAATGAACCTAAATGCCCCAGTTTCGGCCGAAGAAGGAAGAGCAAACTATACTTCGGTTGCCCTTGGTGGCGGTAGCGGCGTGGGCGATGCCTCGGCTGCTTCGGAGTTGATTTTGCAACGTACAAAAACTGCTCTATACACGGCAGAAGACAATTGGCCGCTCGGTGGTATTCACTATGGTATCAATAATGGCCCGAATGGCTACCACAACTGGGCGGGAAATACTCCGATTCAGCAATTAGTAGATGACTACGAAATGATGGACGGTACGAAATTCGACTGGAATAAGGCCGAACACAAAGCCGCTCCTTATGATAACCGTGACCCACGTTTCTACTCAACGGTGTTGTATGATGGTGCAACTTGGAAGCCAAGACCATCGGACGTAGCTGGACTCGAAACAATGAATCAAATCCAGACTGGTTACTATGATAACGGTACGGGTGGCAAAATCAATGGTATTGACACCAGAGAATCGGCGGTTGAAAACTGGAATGGTAGCCGTACGCACTACTATACCCGTAAGTTTATTGACCCAAATCCTGCCCTTGCCGATAACCAATCATCGGCACAATTAATACCTTGGCCATTTATCAGATATACCGAAATGGCTCTGAGTTACGCCGAAGCCTGTATCGAAACTGGTGATGAAGCCGAGGCTGCCAAGTGGATGAACAAAATCAGGTTCCGTGTCGGAATGCCCGCCGTTACTGACAAAGGAGCGATGCTCAAAGCAAGACTACAAAACGAAAGAAGGGTAGAGTTTGCCTACGAAGAACACCGCTACCACGATGCCCGTCGATGGATGATTGCCCCAACCACGGTCGGCAGAGGTATCAAGAAAATCAATGTTGATGCCAAACTCAAAGCGGGTGCAAGTGCGGGTAGTATTTATAAACATGACAAAACGAAATACACATACGTTTATACTGTACAGGACGATACCTCGAACGAAACCAGAAAATGGAACGACAAGATGTATTACCGAGTTATTGGTCGAGATGAACTCAAACGCAATACCAAGTTGGTGCAAAATGCTGGGTATTGAGTTGCGTTTATATCATTAAAAATAAGTATTTCAAAAAAATCTATCTCTTTATTGAGGTAGATTTTTTTGTTTATGGTGCAATTTTGAAAAGATTTGCTTATTTTTAAAATTCAAAAAATGACTAATGAAAATTTTAAAAATTCATAGCCCCTACCCTATTTCCTTAAAATCTTGTGTCAGTAAATTGAGTGTAATTATATTATTTTCACTCTTTTCTTGTCAAAAAAAACAAGTATTTACTGAACAAGATTTGGCAACTAAATGGGCAGAAATGACTTTATTTATCACCAAAAATACACCTGCCAATACGCCAACCTACTCGTCAAGGTGCTTGGGCTATATTGGCCTAACGATGTACGAAGCGGTTGTAAACAGCGATTCAACTTACCAATCAATCTCGGAGCAATTAGCTGAACTTGATAGCCTACCCAAACCCGAAATTGGCAAAAAATACGATTACAGATTAGTACTAAACGCCGCACAAGCACAAATTATTAGAAGCATTTATAACCAAACTTCCGACCAAAATAAGCTCAAAATTGATTCGCTTGAAAAAATATTTAATGACTATTATTTTGAAGAAAACAAAGATAAAATACTGATCATCAGCTCAATAACTTTTGGAAAAGCGATTGCTTCAAGGATTTTTGAATGGTCAAAAACCGATGGTGGGCATCGAGCATATCTGAAAAATTTTGATAAAAAAATGAACTACCCAAGTCAGCTCGGTTCCTGGAAACCACCGCTCTATGGGCAGTCGTTTAGTCATTATCCATTGCACCCACACTGGGGCGAAAATCGAACTTTCTTGGCAGAAAACCATCAGATTTCAGACCCCAAAATTATACCTTACGATACGCTTCCGAACTCGCTTTACTACAAACAATTCTTGGCTGTTTATCAACAAGAAAAAGCCTTGACCCAAGCCCAAAAAGAAGCCGCAATCTGGTGGGGCGACGACCCCGACGAAACCTTTACCCCGCCTGGACATTCGTATTATTTGGCAACTTTGGTCATAAAAAAAAGTAACCCAAGCCTAATGAAATGTGCCGAAACTTACGCAAAAGTTGGCATTGGCGTGGCCGATGCTTTTACGAATTGCTGGAAATGGAAGTACAAGTTTTTTACCGAACGCCCCAATACTTTTATCCCACATCATATCGACCAACGTTGGGAGTCATTCTGGCCCGATCCGCCTTTTCCTGCGTTTCCTTCGGGTCATGCGATTCAGGCGGCAACAACGGCTACTATTTTAAGCAGTTTGTACGGTGAGAATTTTTCGATTACCGATGATGCCCACGTAGGTCGCAAGCGTGATGAAGTACGAAATGTAGATTTTAAAGCACGAAGTTTTACGTCTTTTTGGCAAATTGCCCAAGAAACAGCCAATTCTCGCTTTTATGGCGGAATCCACGTGCCGCAGGACAATGAAGCAGGGCTTGAAAAAGGAAAAGTTGTGGCAGAAAATATTATTAAACTGAAATGGAAAAAGTAAAAACCAAATTTCTTTCCGAAGAGAATAGAATTAGCTTTTTTAACCACGGAGTTAAAAATGGTTTCCCACAGAGTTTCACGGAGTTTTTTCGAGCGTTCAATGCAACTCCGTGTTTAACCTTGTGCAACTCTGTGGTTAAAAAAAAATTAAAGTTTTTCTATTTGGAAGAACTAAAAGTTATTGGTACGATTTTATTATTTTTCACAACTATTTCTCACGCCCAAACACCCTTCAAAGACATCACGACTCAGGCAGGAATCAAGCACCAGTTTGAAGTTTTTGAGGGTTTTTTGGGTGGTGGGGCTTGCGTTCTGGACATAAATAACGATGGTTTTCAAGATATTTTCTTGGCGGGTGGCATGGGTGATGATGTACTTTATTTGAATAATAAAAACGGAACTTTCTCGAATATTTATGAAAAATCGGGGCTAATCAGCACAAAAAAATACGTTACGCAGGGTGCCGTTTCGGCCGATGTAAACCGTGATGGCTTCGTAGATTTGTACATCACCACCATTACCTCAAAAGGCACGAAGCAGGTGATTCCACGGGCAATAAATTTGCTTTATTTGAACAATAAAAATGGTACTTTTCGAGATGCAACTGCCGAATTTGGACTCGGAAAACTCAATTCGTTTAGCACAGGGGCAAGTTTTGGAGATTTCAATGCTGATGGTTTTCCCGATTTGTACGTAGGCAATTATTTTACCGAATACCCTGGCGATTTGAGTACCATTAACGATGCAATGATTGTGAGTGCAACCCAAATTACGGAGGGATATTTGTTGATGAACCAAAATGGAAAATCATTCAAAAATGTCTATAAAGACTACGGTATGACCCATAAAGGCTTTGGTTTTGGCGGAGTTTTTACTGATTTTGACAATGATTCCGACCAAGATTTATTCATAAATCACGATTTTGGCTATAAACGCACGCCCGATTTGCTCTATAAAAATAATTATCCGTGGGCATCGTTCGATGAAATTGGCAAGAAAATGGCGATGGATTTGAAAATAAACTCCATGGGAACCGCCGTGGGCGACTATGACAATGATGGCTGGCTTGATTATTTTATCACCAATATTCGGTTCAATAAATTTATGGTCAATGGCGGGGCAGGAAAACCCTTTACCGAAAAATCGCAGGCATTGGGGCTGAGTTATATGTCGATTAGTTGGGGGGCAAATTTTGCCGATTTCGACCACGACGGCGACCTTGATTTATTCGTGGCCAATGGCGACTTGAACCCCAACTGTACGCCCATGAGTGATAACTATTTTGAAAACATCGGTGGAAAATTCTCGGAAAATAGCCGTGAAAAAGGCCTCGGAGATTACGGAATCGGGCGGGGGTCGGTGGTTTTTGATTTGGAAAACGACGGAGATTTGGATATTCTGGTGGTTAATCAAAAACCCGTTTTGCCCAATTATCCCGTTGAATCAATGACCCATTTATTTCGGAATGATGCTCCGAAAGGCAACTGGATAAAAATTAATCTCAAAGGAATTTTGTCCGAGTCACACGGGCTGGCTTCGAGAGTAGAAATTGTGGTAAATGGCAAATCTCAAATTCGTGAAATTGACGGTGGCGGGTCGAGTCACTTATCACAAAACGCCCCTTACGCACATTTTGGCGTAGGTTCTGCCACAAATATTGACAAAATAATCGTTCATTGGACGGGCGAAAACACCCAAACCTTAACCAATCAGAAAGTAAATCAAACCCTGACCATCACCCAAGAAGCAACTTTTGGTATTTTTAATTTCCTAAAATGGGCTGCGATAGGTTTGATTTTGGCAGGCATTAGTTTTTGGTTTTGGCGAAAAAAAAATCATCAATTACCAATTAATCCGTTTCTGTTGTAACCTTTTCATTTTCAAACAAAACAATCGGTTCGTTGGTTTTTTCTCGCACTTCAAAAAAACGTTGGTGAATATCAAACGGCTGCTCATCGCTTCCTAATGAGCAAAGCACCCGCACATAAGTACCGTCTTCTTGGAGTTCGTAGGCGTTTACGTTGTCACGCAAATTATAATCCAAGATATGAATAATCTGGTGCTTGACTTCCTCATCGACAACTTCAAAGAGCGACTCAATTCGTTTGTCAAAACTTTGTACCATAATATCAGCACTGCCACCGTAGAGTTTTGGTTGGTTATTGTTATGAAAATAAAAAATTCGGGCGTGTTCCAGAAAAAGCCCCACGATTGACCGTACCGTAATGTTTTCGCTTAAACCTTTTCGTCCTGGACGTAGGCAACATATCCCCCGAATAATCATCTTGATTCGTACACCCGCCTGCGATGCTTTGTAGAGTTCATCAATCACAAACTGATCTTCCACTGAGTTGAGTTTGATACAAATACCACTCGGTAGCCCCTGCTTTGCATTATCAGCTTCGGTACGAATCATCTCGATTAGTTTGTTTCGCATATCACGGGGCGATGTGATGAGATTATGATAATCGGCGGGCTGCGAATGTCCCGTGATTACATTAAAAAACTCCGCAATATCCTTGGTATAGGTCGGATTGCTCGTCAAAAGTCCAATGTCAGTATAAAGTTTTGCCGTTTCTTCGTTATAATTTCCGCTTGCCAAATGAGCATATTGCGTTACTTTATTGCCCTCTTTTCTCACAATAAGCATGAGCTTTGTATGAGTTTTGTACCAACCAATACCATAGATTACAAAGCAACCCGCCCGTTGCAGACGATCGGCTTCTCGGATATTATTTTCTTCATCAAAACGGGCTTTTATCTCAAACAAAACCGATACGTGCTTGCCGTTTTCGGCGGCTTTGAGCAAGGCTTGCGTTACTCTTGATTTTTTTGCCAAACGATAAATCGTTAGTTTGATAGCCAAAACATCGGGGTCTTCGGCGGCTTTTTCGATGAGTTGCAAAACTGGCTCGAAAGTATTGTAGGGGTGGTGCAGGAGCAAATCTTTTTCACGAATAACCTCAAAAATATCGGCGTTTTTATCCTTCAATCTTGCAAGAGTGATGGGCGGGTGAATGGCCTTGATGTCTTCCTGAAATTCGGGCTGTCGGATAACCTGCCACAGGCAAGTATAATCAATCAAAAATTCATCAAAGAAAATATTGTATTTGTCAATCTCAAAACGTTTTTGGAGCATCGTCAGCATCCACGGATTGGCATCGGGTTCGATTTCCATGTGAACCACCCGACCCAAGCGGCGGCTTTTGATTTTTTGCTTGATTTCGTCCACAAAATCGGCTTCAATATCGTCCGATTCTTCGAGCGTAAAATCACCGTTTCGGACAATTCGGAAGAGATTAGCCGACTGGATTTCGACATTGCGGTAAAGTTTTTTTATTTCGTGCCGAACAATTTCTTCAATCGGTAAAAATAAGATTTCCTCGCCCCGCTCAATATTAAAAAAACGGGGTAAATTACCTGGAATTTGCACAAAAGAAAGTTTTTTGTTTTCGCTATCATCAGGAAAAAGCGACGAACGGTTTGCGTCCGTCACGACTCCAAAAATCAGCGTTTTGGCAATCAGCACGGGAAATGCGTGCGTATGATCAAAAAGCATCGGGGTTAGCATCGGATACACCGTATTATCAAAATACGCAATGGCATCTTCGAGTTCGTGCGGCAAAACATCTTGAATCTTGATGAATCGAAACTTATATTCCGAAAACAACGGCGTAAGTTCTTCCTTAAAAACCCGATCTTGTTCTTGGCAAAACTGCCTTACTGTCAGCATGAGTGCCTTACGAAACGGAATTTCTCGCAAGCCCGAATAATCAATGCGTTCTTTGTTGAAATCAAGGTAATTATAAAGACTTCCGAGCCGAACCGTAAAAAACTCGTCAAGATTAGAAGCCGTAATCGCCAAAAATTTGAGCCGCTCGAATAAGTTTAAATCTTTTTGGCGGGCTTGGTCAAGCACTCGCTCATTAAACTTCAGCCAACTCAAATCTCGGCTTAAATAGTTAGATTGCTCAATGCTATCAGCGTAGCGATTGATTTTAGCGTCCTCCGTTCGATTATCTGATTTATTACTTTTTGCCGTACCAACTAAGCCATTTAAAAACGAAAAAAGGCTACTTTTAGAGCCTTTGTCATTCGGAGTATCTTTTATATTCTCTTTCATTGCTCAATACAAATTGTGTTTTTGCGAAATACGTAAATTTTGGGCAAAAATTCAAGAATTTAATGATAATTTAACATGAATCACGGCATTTTGATAAAGATAATTCACAATCTAATTCCACACAAATAATACTAATGCAAGTGATTTTATGGAATAATCGAATAAAAAATCTGTGTAAATCAGTTAAATCTGTGTCATCAGTGTGCGAATATTTTTTTTAAATGCCGTGCGAATGCAACAAAAAAATAACAATATTATCTAATTAATTATTAATTTTGAAAGTGTGACATTTTCAAAAATTAATTTAGTTGTTTCTCATTCCTTAGAAGGCTCAAAATATCTTGAAGCTTTCTTTTTATCAAACACCAAGAAAAATTAGAACCATGCTGATAGAGCAAATATCTCAAAAATTCCGTTCGCTTTTCGCCTCCACGCCTACCCTACTCGTGCGGGCCCCAGGCCGAATTAACCTCATCGGCGAGCATACTGATTATAACAACGGCTTTGTGCTTCCAGCCGCCATTGATAAAGCAATTTATTTTGCAATTTCGGCACGAAACGACCAAAAATGTATGCTTTATGCCTATGATTTAGAAGATTTTTACGAATTTTCATTAAACAAAATCGAAAAATCAGACAAAGGTTGGGCTAATTTTTTGGTTGGGGTCGTGGCCGAAATACAAAAAAAGGAAGTTCAAATTCCATACGGTTTCAATGTGGTTTTTGGTGGTGATGTGCCGCTCGGTGCGGGCTTATCATCTTCGGCAGCCGTCGAAAGTGGCATTGGTTTTGCCCTCAATCAAGTATTTGATTTGGGGCTTTCCAAACTCGATTTGGCACGCATTGCCCAGCAAGCCGAGCATAATTTTGCGGGCGTAAAGTGCGGCATCATGGATATGTTTGCTTCCATTCACGGAAAAGAAAACTCGGTTATTAAGCTCGACTGCCAAGACCTAACTTTTGAGTATTTCCCTTTCGATTTTCCTGATTATTCGCTCGTTTTGTGCAATACGGGCGTGAAGCACAATTTGGGCGATAGTGAATATAACAAACGCCGAGAAGAATGTGAAACAGGCGTAAAGATCATGCAAAACGCTTTTCCGCAAATCAATACCCTACGTGACGTGACAATCCCGATGCTCAGAAGTCAAGCCGATAAACTACCCTCGGTTGTTTATAAACGTTGCAAATATATTGTCGAAGAAATTGAACGAGTAAATATAGCCTGTGATGCTCTTAAAAGAGGCGATTTTGAAACTTTCGGGCAAAAAATGTACGAAACCCACGCAGGCCTCAGCCAAGAATACGAAGTGAGTTGCCCCGAATTGGATTTTTTGGTGAATGAATCGCTTGCGATAAGCCTCCCCCCATCGGGGGGATTGAGGGGGGCTATTGGTGCCAGAATGATGGGCGGGGGTTTTGGTGGCTGCACCCTAAATTTGGTCAAAACCGAAGTAGTTGATGCTTTCATTTCGAGCATGAAAATTGCTTATAGTCAAGCATTTAACAAAGAATTATTGACTTACAAAGTAAAAATAACTAATGGTGTTGAGGAATTAAAAAATGTGATGATTGGGGTTTAGGGTTTTGAAAAAAAATATGCTTAAATTGCAAAAAAATTAAGAAAATGACTTTTGAAGAACTTGATTTAAACGGAACATATACTTACGCTGATTACCTCAAATGGAATTTTGAAGTGAGCGGCATTCCGCAACGCTTGGAATTAATAAAAGGCAAGATTTTTAAAATGTCACCCGCACCCGCACGGCGACACCAAGACATTTCCATGATTTTGACCCGCAAAATTGATAGGTTTTTAGAAAAAGAACCTTGTAAATTTTATGTTGCCCCATTCGATGTTAGGCTAACTCCCCGAAAAAATGACAAAAAAGGCAAAATCTATACCGTTGTCCAACCAGATTTATGTGTAATTTGCGATTTGAACAAGTTGGATAAAGCTGGCTGCGTTGGAGCTCCCGACCTAATCGTAGAAATTCTTTCGCCAGGTAATAGCCGCAAAGAAATGAAGGAAAAATTTGAGGTTTATGAAGAAAACGGCGTGAAAGAATATTGGATTGTGTACCCGTATGACGAATACGTGATGGTTTATAGCTTAAATGAAAAAGGCAAGTTTATAGGCAGTAAACCATTTGTTGAAGATGAAATAATACAATCAGTACTTTTTCCTGAGCTTGAAATAGAAGTCGGTGGGATTTTTAAATATTAACACAAAACACTTATAGTCAATTACTTATACACAAACACACAACAATAAACAGGCATGAATAGAAACAAAAACCTCGAAAGATTACAAAACGAAACGTTTGATATTTGTATCATCGGCGGCGGTGCCAGCGGTGCGGGCTGTGCATTAGATGCCGCCCTGCGGGGTTTGAAAGTTGCTTTAATTGAAAAAGAAGATTTTGCCGCCGAAACTTCTTCAAAATCTACAAAACTCATTCACGGGGGCGTACGATATTTGGAACAGGCTTTCAAAAATTTTGATTTTGCCCAACTTCGTCAAGTAAAACACGGACTTGAAGAACGCCATACTGTCATTCGCAATGCACCACATTTGGCTCACCCACTGGCACTTATTACGCCCGTTTTTAGTTGGTTTGAAGGCTTTTATTTCACAATCGGACTAAAAATTTACGGTTTTTTTGCCAAAAACGATAGCCTACCCAAAGCCCAATGGCTCAACAAGAAGGAAACTTTTGAGCATATTCCGACACTCACGCCCAAGCTGCACAGCTCCGTGATGTACTACGATGGGCAGCTCGACGATGCCCGTTATTGCTTGGCACTCGCCCACTCGGCCAGCGAAGCGGGTACGGTGGTGGTCAATCATGCCTCAATCACAGGTTTTGAAAAAGATAATAATGGAAAATTAACAACCGCAATTTTTACGGATAATATAACTTTAAAAAGTAGTGAAATCAAAGCGAGGGTCTTCATTAATTGCACGGGCCCCTTTGGCGATAGCATTAGGCTAATGGCAAATGCCGATTTGGAAAAACGCCTCCGACCAAGCAAGGGCGTACATATTACCCTTCCGTCGGAGGTTTTGCAGAGCCACGATGCCATGCTGATTCCGAAAACCAAAGACGGGCGAGTGGTTTTTGTGATTCCGTTTGAGGGTGAAGTGATGGTTGGAACTACCGATGACGAATACCGTGATTTGAACAAAGAACCGATTGTGATTGACCAAGAAATTGATTTTATTTTAGATACCCTTCGCCCTTATTTGGCCAAAGTGCCTGACAAATCTCAAATCAAGTCGGGGTTTGGCGGTTTACGCCCGCTCATTGCTTCGTCAGGGTCAAAATCAACCAAAAAACTCGTCCGTGACCACGAAGTTGAGCATGACGAGCGTTCAAATTTGGTCAGTTTACTCGGTGGAAAATGGACAACCTACCGCCTCATGGCAAAAGACACAATCGACGAAGTTTGTAGATTATTGGGCAAAGAAACCGAGTGTAAAACCGAATTGCACTACTTAGTTGGTGGCGAAAACTATGAATTTAGTTCTTGGAAAACGATTCAAAAAAAACATCATTTGGACGAAGATATTGCCCAACATTTAGTAACAAAATACGGCACACGAGCCGAAGAAGTATGTTCGCTAATTGCTGATAATCAAGCACTTAGCCAAAGAATATACCCAAAATATCCGTTCATAAAAGCCGAAGTGATTTATACGATACGGCATGAAATGGCTTATAGTCTGCGTGATTTCTTTGCCCGCCGTACCCGCTTGGAATTGATGGATTGGCAAGTAACGATTGATTCGTCAGAAACCGTTGCCGACCTAATGGCGACTGAATTAGGCTGGTCGGATACGCAAAAACAAGCAAAAGTTTTGGCTTATCGAAATCTATTGAAGGATTTTATGGCAAGTGCAAAGTTGTAGTTTTGTAGCTACGTAACTCTTGCACAAATCCAATGCTGGCAACTTAAGAAATTTGTCTGCCTAACGCTGGCAGGGTTTTGAACCCTGCCAGCGTTGAAACTGAAATAAATTAAATTTTTGAACAATTAAAAAACCCTAACTTGACAGCATTGTGCACTATCACCCCTCCATGGGTTTTATCATACGCTCAATAAAACCTACCTCCGCCTCACTCAAACCATACTTTTTGTATAATTGCTGGTCTATCTCAGCAATACTTTGACCCCAATCAATATCTGAATTTGGGGTGAAGTCTTGGAGAGGGACGAATTTGAATGTTTTTGAGGTAGCATCTTGGCTTGCCTTAGCAAGACTATGCATAAATCTTGAAAATTTAGTTGAAAAATACTTACATAAATTGTTTGCTGAAATTTTATCAAGTTTTAACTCTACACCAACTACTAAATATGATTCTGTACAAATTGTACTTTTTTCACCAATAAATGTATTTAGATTATCATCATTAAGCTCAGTTCCAATATTATTTGCACGAGGAGTGAAAACTTTAAACCTATCAATCCAATTTTTCCTATTTAATATTTCTTCTCTTTCAAGGTATCCTATTTTTTTACCTTTACCGTAACAAATCACAGGCGATTTTAAACCAGCAGAATCATTTCTAAACTTTTCATCATCAGTAAAATATCCTCTAAACCCAAATGGTCTTAGTGGTGAAATATGGTCAGAAAATGGTAAAAATTCAGTTACTTTATTTATTTTTTCTATAATAAAAATAGCTTCATTATGTCGAACAAAAGTATTCATTTCTGTAGTCCTCAAAGAGCGGAGTGCAGTTACTGATAATTCTGATTCTTTATGTGTAACAACTTTGGTTAGATTCAAATGACTGTCATAAGACTTGTCCCAAAGAAAGTAGCAAATTCCTCCTCTAATATTGGTTTTTGGAAATACTTGCTCAGGATTTAGGTAATCGTGTAGTACAGCAATTCTTTTATCATTGAGCATAGACTCTCTAAACTCATCAAGTCCTCTTCCTCCAGAAAACCATCTTGATGGCATAATCATAGAAAGGTATTGAGGTTCCATTTTTTTAGCAATATCTACAAACTGATTGTATATAGGCTTTGCACTGCCTTGAGCTCCCCCGTCCATTTCCTGATACGGTGGATTTCCCACGATTGCATTAAATTTCATATTGTCGTTATTATTGGTGTTCCAATAGCTTTTTCCTTTTTTTACTTTTACGATAAAATTATCGGGTTTTTGGGTAATCTGGTTTACTAAATCTTCAAAATAGCGGGTGTTTACCTTCACATCTCTAAAACCCACGAGTGTCCGCTTCGTAATGCTTTTTGCCATGGGGGTTTTGCAGATTACAAACACGTTTTCGGCCACGGTTTTGTCCCAGAGGGCTTGCTGTTGTGCTACGGTCAGGGTTTCGTGGCGGTCCGTCGCACGGCTTTGGCTGGGGTATTGTTGTGCAACTCTTTGGCGGTAAATACTGTAAGCCACAAAAAGCGGGTAAAGCCCTGACTTTGAGTTGATTTCGAGTATTCGGCTTTCGGGCGAGAACACGTTTTCGGTAATATCTCCTTGCTGCACATACTGCGGTTGGGCGATGGTTTTTTCACGGGTTTCGTCCAAAAACACGTATCCACCCAAACAGTCGCCGAGGTGCATATTCACCACCCGCCAGGGCGTAAGCACCGTTTCTTTATCGGGGTTGCGGAAGGTGGCAAAAATGGCCGTAATTCGTTCAATGCGTTCCTCGATGGTTTCGTTGTCGGCGGCCTTTGCCAGTGCCCTGATGCGTTTGCCAGCAGCACTGAAAACGTCGGGTTCGTAGTATTTTTTAAATTTCTTGAACTCAGCTTTGCTTACGCCCTTGGGCATAAACTCGGCCCACGATTGGTCATCAACCAAATCGGCAAAGGTATCAATCGAAATTTCTTTTTCTTCGTTCTTCACATCTGCCCCATAAATGAGCAAGGGCATACGGATAGAAATCCCCCTGAGAATAGAAACGGCACTATCTCGGGTTTTCTTTTGTTCAAATCTTTCTGCCAACAATTGCTTTTCTTCCTCGGTTAGTTCGGTGACTTGTTTTTTCTTGGCGGCTTCTTGTTTGTCAAATTCTTCATCGGTAAAGCCCTGTTTGTTTATGTCAATATCGCCACTTTTGGGCATGGCCTTGGTGCTACCGATGATTTTTTTGAGTCCCTCAAATTCTTGCAGTTCAAGCGTTCCGAGTTTCATCAGTTGGTCATTATTGTAGAGGTAGTTGTCTTCAAAGCCGTTTCTGACCACCCGCTCTACGTACACCTTTTTGAGTTGTTCGAGCATTCCTTTCACATCGTAGGGTGTCATGCGAGAACCATCAAAAGCAATAATGACCAATTGATGAAACTCGAAACGCTTGAATTAGAAGAATTTGAGGGACTCAAAAAAATCATCGGTAGCACCAAAGCCATGCCCAAAAGTGGCGATATTGACGTGAATAAGCAAGGTTTTACCGAAGAACAATTTGAAAAGCAAGAGGCAGCTAAGAAAAAACAAGCATCCGAATTA
>JANNEN010000044.1:0-6691 GCA_031378715.1 Emticicia sp. | reverse complement strand
GCGGCTCTTTTTCATAAACCGCCAGTTCATAAATCAAGTCATAGACCCGTTGGACATCGTTTTTTTTAATTTTTCGGATTTTCATTTTCATTTGTGGTAAAAAACTTCAAAACTTTCACGCTGATTAATGCGACTTTCAATTTTAAAATTTTACTTCTTTGGGTATCCTTATAGGTTTTACTGTGTTGCCATGGTCGAGTGACTATTAACTTTTTACTACTTAATTGTTGTTCAAATAGCTTTCCCATTTGCTCAAAACCTGCGTAAAATCATCGGGAAGTTCGGTATCAAACTGCATCCATTCCTTGGTTCGTGGGTGTATAAAGCCCAGAGTTTTGGCGTGGAGGGCTTGCCGAGGCATGATTTCAAAGCAATTTTCAACAAATTTTTTGTAATTACTAAACACTTGCCCCCGCAAAATCTTGTCCCCGCCGTACTCGCTATCGCTAAAAAGCGGGTGTCCCAGATGCTTCATGTGTACCCTGATTTGATGGGTTCTGCCAGTTTCGAGATTACACTGAATCAGCGAAACGTACCGCAAATCTTTCAAGATTTTATAGTGCGTTATAGAATCCTTGCCCTGCGAACCATCAAGAAATACATCACAAACCTTTCGGTTTCGCAGACTACGGCCAATATTGGTGTGAATTGTTCCTTGTGTTTCCTTCGGCACACCCCAAACCATGGCGTAATACGTGCGTTCGATGCTGTGTTCAAAAAACTGTTTCGCCAAAAAAGTCATCGCAAAATCATTTTTGGCAATAATCAACAATCCCGACGTATCTTTATCAATTCGATGCACCAAACCCGGGCGAATCTCACCGTTGCGGTGGGTGGGCAAATTATTCAGGTGAAAAATCAAGCCATTGACGAGCGTACCCGTCCAATGTCCGACTGCGGGGTGAACAACCATACCCGCCGCTTTATTGACAATCAAAATATCCTCGTCTTCAAAAACAATCTTAAGCGGAATGTCCTCGGGAATAAGCTCTGTGTTTCGGGGCGGTTTGGGTAGCGAAAACGTAATCACATCGAAGGGCTTTACTTTGTAGCTTGCCTTAACCGTAATGTCGTTTACTTTTATGGCTTCGGCATCAATCGAATTTTGAATTTTATTGCGGGAAATATTCTTGGTAAAATGCGGCAAATATTTATCCAAACGCATCATTATTTGTCCTTTATCGACCACAATGCGTTGGTGTTCGTATAGTTCATCGTCTTCTTCGGTTTCAATATTTTCTTGTTCTTCGGTCATAAATGTTATAATTTGCTTCAAATTTACAACAAAAAGACGATTTTCGTAGTAGAATGGATTTTCAAGAGCAAATAAATAAATTGCTGACGCTACCCTCGCCACTTTATAAAATGGAAGACAATCTTTTTTTAGAAAAAAAACTGAACGTTTTCATCAAGCGAGATGATTTGATTCACCCCGAGATTTCGGGTAATAAATGGCGAAAATTAAAGTATAATTTGCTTCATGCCAAAGCACAAGGTTTTGAAAATATCGTAACTTTTGGCGGGGCATATTCTAATCATATCTACGCCACAGCCGCCGCTGGAAAATATTTTGGATTTGAAACCACTGGAATAATCAGAGGTGACGAATTGAACGAAAACTCATCGACAACCCTCAAATTTGCCGCAGAATGTGGTATGAAACTTCACTTTATTAGCAGAAATGATTACCGAGCGTTACGGACGAGTGGGGATATTCACTCATTCACAAACGGGCGGCGAACCGCTTCGGTCATTCAGCCATTGATTATCCCCGAGGGCGGTACAAATGAGTTTGCTTTGGGTGGAGTGGGGGAGATGGTCAGGGAAATTGAATCGCAGTTAGGTTTTGCTCCCGACTACATCATTTGCCCAGTCGGAACGGGCGGGACGATAGCTGGGATAATTGCTCACGCTGACCAAAAATCAAAAGTTTTGGGTATTTGTGTTTTGAAAAATGGGCAATATTTAGAAAACGAAATTAAGTCATTATTATCCTTCAATCTCTCTCTCGGGGAGGGTAGGGCGGCCGACGCTTTGGAGGGGCTTTTTTTGGATTTTCACCACGGCGGATACGCAAAAAAAACGCCTCAATTACAGACGTTTATTGAGGCGTTTGAGGCGAAATATAATTTTAAAATAGAACCAGTTTATTCGGGGAAAATGTTTTTTGCTTTTGATGAATTGTTAAAAAATGATTATTTTCCACTAAATTCTACTATTGTTTTGGTACATACGGGCGGATTACGTTAAAATTGCGTCCTCTCCGATTTTAATAAGTTTGGCTCGTAATTCCTGTTCGTTCCAACCGTAAAAATCTTCGTTGAAAGTGGTAAAATCTTCCCAATAGCATTCATAGGCTTCCGAAATCTCAGAGGCTTCGGTGTTATTTATTTCGACCATAAAATAATTGAGTGCTTGGGTTTGCCTATCCAAATCCAAATCTTTGAATGATTCGATTTTGAATAAAAACTCAGAAATTTCATCTAACATTCCCATTCCCCAAACCAGCATTTTATCTTTAAGGGGCGTCATCAAATGAAACTGTTCTACTGAAAATACTTGACTCGTAAAACTTGAGATTGCTTTTTGGTAGTCAGTGTGTAAAATAAAGTGTTTGCTTTCGTGGTATAAATATTGCTCCACGAGCGTTTGTAGGATTTTATTTTCGTAGTCTTTATCTAAGATTTCTTTGAATACTTCAATTTCGTTTATAATTTTGGTTTTTATTTCATTAACCAAACCTTTTTTATCTGCTTTGTATCGCTTAATCAAAACATCAATATCATTATAAGAACTTTCAATTTTAGCCAAAACGACATAATTCAAAATAAACAGTAGTTTTGGGTTACCTTCGGGCATCGCTGCTATAATTTTCTGAGCCTTTTCAGTAAATTCCTCGTCATCTAAATCTTTCAGTTTTGACATTTCGTCAAAATATTCATCATCATCATACTTTTCCTCGTCATCGAAAGCATCGAATAAATTCGTGAACTGAAAATTATCCATACCCACTTTTTCTCGCAAAATCTTCAAGTTTTTTTCAACGTCATCTTGTTCACCAGGAATGTAATGAGGTATACCATTTTCCCCAAAAGCGATTTCGATGTAATCAATATCTTCGACATCGTCTAAGATATACTCCGTAATTCTGAAATCTTTGTCGGGTTCGAAGCCTAAATCTTCGGCGTATTCGATAGCTCCGTAAATGTAATTTTGGGCATAATCGGCACTAATTTCTTTGGTTTTAAAATCAGGGGGCAAAGAATCGAAATATGCTTCATCTAATTCGTCTAAGTCGGCAAATTCTTTATAAAAAGTATCTTTCAAACCCAAACAAAAATGGTCAATCAAATAAAATCCGACAATTATATTTCCGTTGGCTTTTTGTCGGGAAACAATTATTTGATTCATTCCCGATGCATCATCTCCAACCGACCAACATTTATAAAATGGTAATTTTCTTGCCCGCTCAACGATGTAAGTTTTGAGCGAAATTGGTTGCATCTGTGCTATTTTTCCTTTCTTTGCCATGTATTTACTTATATTTATTGAAGCACAAAGATAAGAAAAATCTCTTTTTTTGAAATAATCTCTTAAAAAAGGTTGTCAAATTATCTTTTGATGGAAAGTACTATTTTCCAAGTAGTAAGAAAATTTTAAATCAGGTTTGTAAAATGGATTTTATGATATAGCTTTGGCAAACCCAAATGAATATTACGCAATGCAAGTACAGATTTTCTTAGATGCCGACATTTTGGCAACTAATACCGCTAATTTTATCATCGGTTTGGTCAGAAATAAGCCAACCGCTACCCTCATTTTAACCTCGGGCGATACGCCAGTTTTGACTTACCAAAAAATAGTCGAACTCGCCCAACCCGCTGATTTTGAGCAAGTTACGATTATCGGGCTTGACGAATGGGTCGGCGTGCCAGCCAGCAGCGAAGGTAGTTGTCGTTCGATTGTGGAGAAGAATTTTCTGTTACCGCTCAAAATAAATCCCGCTCAATATACCTTTTTCGATTCAATGAGTGATGATTTAGGTAAAGAATGTAAGCGGGTCGATGAATTACTTTTTAGCAAAGGCGGAGCTGATTTTATCATTGTTGGGGTAGGCACAAACGGCCACATCGGACTCAACGAACCAGGGACAAGTTTTGATAATTATTGTCACGTTTCCGACCTCGCTGAGGTTACAATAACGGTAGGTCAAAAATATTTTGTAACTTCTACACCACTCTCGCAAGGAATAACCATCGGTTTGAAGCATCTTTTGGAGGCAAAATACGCCATTTTGATTGCTACTGGCGAGCGTAAAGCCGAAATCATGCAAGAGATTTTAAACGCCGAAGTATCCGAAACCCTTCCTGCAACCGTCTTTAAGCTACACCCAAACGCCTACATTTGGCTTGATGAAGCCGCTGCAAAATTGCTTGTCAAATGAAAAAAGTAAAACTTAATTATATTTTTTTACTGCTGTGCGTTTTGCTACCCATTCTTTACGGGATATTTTTTATTAGAAATTTTTCTTCGCCACTTTCGGGCGGGAGTGATATTGATGAGTGGGAATATGTCGGGTATTATTTGGCCGAACATATTAGTTTTGAGCCACTTCCCCAATTAAATTTTAACCATAACCAAACCTTTTATCCCTTCGGCACGACCCAAGTTTTTGCTGATTGGTCGCTTGAAAGTAATTATTGGTTTGCGTTTTTTTACCGAAACTTCGGTCAGGGTGCGTGGCTTAATTATTACTATATTTTGAGTCTAATCGCTTCGTATTTGGGTACGTATCTGGTTCTAAAAATAGAATTTGGTGTTAAAAAAGCCTTTTTTTGTGGCTTTGTTGTTACCTTTTTTAATTTTTACGCCCTCAATAAATACCCACATCACTACAACCATAGCACCATTCATTGGGCAATTTTGAGCCTTTTTACTGATTTTGTTTTGGTGAAAAGAATAATTCTGCGAGAAAATATTTCGCTCAAATGGGTTGTCTTGAAAGCCTTTTTGCTACTGGCATGCCTCGGTATGAATCTCGGGTATATTTGCGGTTTTGCATTGAATAGTTTTGTATTGAGTATTTTGGTCGTTGGATTTGTGCTGCTTAAACGGCATTTTAAAGAAGATTTTCAGTTCATAAATTACTTTAAATCTTGGCTTGCTGATGCTCGAAATAGGCCTTTTTTCTATGGTTTTTTGAGCTTGCCATTGCTAATTGTTGTTTTTTTGTATCTGCCCTTAGTTTTGCAAATATACTTTGAAGCAAAAGCCCAAAATATGGATAATACCAATGCCCCCCATTTTTGGAGTCACCCTTTGCGAATGTTACTGCCTTATTTTTCGAGTATTAGTGCCTTGCATAATCCCTTGGGGAAGATTTTAAAGGATATGCCCGAGGGTTTAGGTTCGGGTAGTGCGGGTTGGTTTTGCTTAGGCGTTGGGCTGTTGGGTTTTTTTATGAATAGAAAAAACTTTTGGCTCGTTTTTTTGCCTTTGATTGTTCTTTTATTGATTTCGACTTTTTATCACCCCAATAAGATTCCTACCCTCAAAATATTCCCGTGGGGAGCCTATAACCGAGTGCCTTCCCGCTTTACTTCGCTACTCCCCGTGATTTTTTGCTGCTTTTTTTTACCGACTGATTTAAGGAAAATACCCTACAAAAATATTTTTTTATTTTTCTTTACAACCTTTTTCGTCCTCGAACTGTCAGTAGTATATAATTACCGATTTGCCCAAAAACCATATATTTTTGATAAAAGTTTTTCGGGATATATGAGCCACGTAAAAGCCCAAAAAGGTGAAGCAGTAATGGATTTTCCTTTTTGTATTGTGGGCGGAGATGGTACGGGTTTGCGAGAAAATCTTTGTCCGATTTTTCAGAAAACGTGCAACGTTTACGCCATGAGTCGATTTCATGGTAAAAAAGTTATTGGGGGCTATTATAGTCACGTACCAGATTTGGCAGTTGATGAGTTTGTGGCAGTTGGGATAAATAAATGGGCAACACCCGATAATGAAAGTTATGTAGAAGGTTGGAAAAAGGCGACCAAAATTGTTAATGTCTTTGATGAGCAGCAGTTAGCCCATTTTATAAAATATTTTCAGTACAATGATTTTGTTGGAATCAATCTTTGTGTTGATTTAATTCCCCCGAAAATGTACGAGCAAATCGTAATGGCAGTTGGGAAGCCAACGCAAACAACGAATTTTCCTGGGGCGGGAAAAGTAGTTTTTATTCCTAAACCCAAAACCTGGAAAAGTTTAGTAAATCCAGAGAAAGCAAAAAAAATGAAATTTCCGTGTGGTTGTTGAGATTAGAAAAAAATCAAGTGTATTATGGCAAAATTTATTCAATTACAGACACTTTTATCGGAAAAAGGAAGTTTAACCGTTTTTGAAAAAATTCTTCAAAACGGCATTAAACGCATATTTTATATCTACAATGCCGAAAACCAAGAGCGAGGAGGGCATCGGCACAAACTTGCCCATAATGCACTTACCTGCGTGAGTGGTTCGTGTAAAGTTTATATAAATGATGGAAAGCGTGAACGGATTTATGAGTTAGACTCCCCCGAGAAGTGCCTTCTGCTCGAACCCCAAGACTGGCACACAATGTATGATTTCTCTTCGGGTGCGGTGCTATTGGTCTTGTCAGATAGAAATTACGAAAAAGAAGATTATATCT
>JANNEN010000016.1:0-1635 GCA_031378715.1 Emticicia sp. | reverse complement strand
ATGATTGCCACGATTGGGTAAAATTTGTTAGTTTTCATTGTAATTAATTGAAATTGTTTTGCCTACTCTAATCGGTTTTCGGCGTCCCCGTTTTTACTAAATTTATTTGAGCAAATTACCGTTGTAGTAAGCTATCTCATTCGTTATTTTACCTTCCGCATTTACATCATGTGCATAATGAAATGGTACTTTTATTTCTTTTTTATCAGATCTTCTAATAAAGTAAAAATTCCACCAAGAGTACAATACACCTATATTCTGTTGTTCGTAGACTACATAATCAGGGGAACCTACTTGCTCAATGCCACTCATTTCAAATTTTTCAAAAAAGGCTCTATGGTTCGCTTTTACTTCTTCCAAGCTTTGGGCTTTTCGATTATCCATATTACTATCAAACATTGTTACTTTTGGGTCATAAAAGCTATACGCTTTAGTCCAATCTCCGTTTTCGATGGCACCCATCATCAATCTTAGATTATTAATATTTCGGTGTTCGCTATACACTATTCCGTTTTTTCTTTCTGAACTCGCCGCTATGATATTATTGCGAACCTCGGGGTTAGCATAATTTAACACGCCTCTAATTTTATTGTCGTTGGTAATCGTAAATGAACGGTGTAAGTAAGTCTCTAACTTTACCCCCGTTTTTTTATGAATACCTTTTACCATATCCCAGCATTCAACTGTTATTTCATCTTTAAAATTTGGGTCTTTTGCATATTCAAATGCATCGGGGTAGGAACCTTTTACCGGTTTTACAGAATAATAATCAAAAACTTCATAGTTGCTCCTCGCATTTCTAAGATAAGTAGCCTTGTCGGAACCTTTATCATGTGGCCTTGCAATTACTGGATTTTTAGCTCTAAAATCGGTAGTCATCAATTTGCTCATTGCTGTAGTGTCGCCAACTGCTATGGCTTTGATAAAGGCATCAACAACATTTATGGCTGGATGCTCGCTAAAAATTTTGCCATTTTCCTTTTTTTGTCCAAAGCCTGTTACTGAAAATAAGGCAATAATGATTGCCACGATTGGGGGAAATTTGTTAGTTTTCATTTTTTATAATCTATTTTTTTGCCTACTCTAATCGGTTTTCGGCGACCCCGTTTTTTGTTTTTTGATAAAATGAATACAGTAATACAGGTTGGAGTAACTGATTCTGAATACACTTCCATTTTGATATGACAAAGGTATGAGCGTGTTATATATCGTTTATCTCATTCATACACCACAATTGTATTGGGTACACCTCGATTGTATCATTGATACACCTCATTTGTCTCGTGTAGAATAAATGACAAAAAAAATGCGTTTTAAACCTGTAAAAAGGTCTAAAACGCATTTTGAGTGGTAGTGCTTTTTTTATAAATACGCCGAAGGCAGTTTCCCGAATCGGGTTTTAAATTGTTCCGAAAAATACTGCACTTTTTGAATCCCGATGGCTGCTGCTGCCGACTTTACACTACTTACACTGCGTTGTTCGAGCAATTGTCGAGCGTGATTGAAACGGATTTCTTGAAGATATTGGTTAGGTGTCAAACCCGTTAGTAATTGTACACGGCGGTAAAATTGGGCACGGCTGATGTACATTTCATCAGCAATAAAATCTACCGACAAATGAGCGTAATTGATGTG
>JANNEN010000015.1:0-12184 GCA_031378715.1 Emticicia sp. | reverse complement strand
GAGGTTTCGGAGAAAAATAAAACGATATTCGTTGATGCTTTCACGCCTTCAAAAAATTGGTACGCCACAAGCAAAGAAGACTTGACAATTGACGGCTCCCAACTCAATGATGACGGCTACAAGAAATTGGGGCTTTTGCTTTCGGATAAAATTTTTGGTAAAACACCCGCCAAAGCCGAAGCAAATCGAGCAATGATTCATGCGGCCGTGGCCGAAAAAAACTGGATGTGGCACAATGATATAAAAGTACCAAATGGCGTACACGTGTACGGTCGTCGATACAATCCTTTTGGACCGGATAATTATCCCGCCGAGATTGAAAAGATTCGGGAAATGACCGCCATTCGTGACAATGCCGTTTGGTTAGCGGCAGCAAAAGGCGAGAAAATGGACGTTGCAGCGGCCGATAAAAACACCCGAAGCCTTCCACCCGTGACAACAAATTTTAATCCCGAAAAAAACGGTAGCCTCGAATATCTCTACGGAGAAGATGCTCTAAATAAGCTAAAAGTACCTGCGGGCTATAAAATTGAACTTTTTGCTTCCGAAAAAGAATTTACTGATTTGGCAAATCCCGTACAAATGTCGTTTGATAATAAGGGGCGTTTGTGGGTCGCCACTATGCCAAGCTACCCACATTATAAACCTGGTGATGCCAAACCGAACGACAAAATTTTGATTTTGGAAGACACCAATAACGACGGAAAAGCCGACAAACAAACGATTTTTGTGGAAGGTTTGCACCTACCGCTCGGCTTTGAAATCGCTGCCGAGGGTGTTTATGTGTCGCAGGGAACTAACCTCAAACTATTCACCGATACCGATGGTGATGATAAGGCCGATAAAGAAACAATCTTGCTCAGTGGCTTCGATGACCACGATACGCACCACAACAACAGTGCGTTTTGTGCTGATCCTTCGGGAGCAATTTATGGTGGCGAAGGGGTTTTCTTGCATACCAACGTCGAAACTTCTTACGGAACTGTACGGGCAACGAATGGTGGTTTTTATAGATATTCACCACAATTACGTAAGTTAGAACGCACCGCCCAGCTTTCGATACCCAACCCGTGGGGCATTGCCTTTGATGATTGGGGACAGCCGTTTTTTGCCGAAACGTCCAGCCCCGATGTGCGTTGGATGATGCCAGGAACAGTGCTGCCACGCTACGGCGAATCGACCCACAAGGGCGTGCAACTCATCGAAAAAGACCACATGGTGCGTCCGACTTCGGGGCTTGAGTTTCTGTGGAGTCGTCATTTTCCCGATGATGTACAGGGCGATATGCTCATCAATAATACCATTGGTTTTCTTGGCACAAAACAACACGCCGTCACGGACGACGGCACGGGCTATAAAACCAAACATCGCCAAGATTTGGTGGTGAGCGACGACCGCAACTTCCGCCCCGTGGATATGGAAATTGCTCCCGATGGCTCGTTGTACATCGTTGATTGGCACAATATTTTGATTGGTCACATGCAACACAACGCCCGTGACCCCTTGCGTGACCACGTACACGGACGGGTCTATCGGGTTACGTATCCGTCTCGCCCCTTGGTTACGCCCGCCAAAATTGACGGAGCGAGCATCGAAACGCTTTTGGATAACTTAAAATTGCCCGAATACCGCACCCGCTACCGTACCCGTAGAGAGTTACGGGGGCGAAATGCTGCCGAAGTTTTGCCAAAAATCACTAATTGGGTAGCGGGTTTAGACAAAACCGACCCTCGCTACGAGCATCACGTACTGGAAGCCCTTTGGGTGACTTGGGGGCTTGATAAAGTTGATCAAAAATTACTCCGTCAGTTGCTCAAAGCCAAAGATTATCATGCCCGAGCGGCCGCCGTGGAGGTTTTACGGTTTGTGGGGCATCAAGTACCCGACCAAGCCGCTTTGCTAATGCAGGCCGTGAAGGACGAAAACAATCGGGTTCGCTTAGATGCCATCGTGGCCGCTTCGTGGACGAGTAAAGAAAAAGGCTTGCCGATTTTGGCCGAAGCCGAAAAAAAACCTTTGGACGATTGGATGGTATATGCCCACAAAACGGCCGTGGCCCATTTAAGCGGACGAGCCGTCAGCAAAGTCAAGGAAGTATATAGCACGACCAATATCAAGGGTAAGGATTTTGAATTATTTACTTTGGGTCGCACGATTTATGCCAAAGAAGGCTACTGCGTAACCTGCCACCAAGCCGACGGAAATGGGCTACCCGCCTCGGGTTTTCCGCCATTGGCTGGCACCAAATGGGTGCAAGGTAGCGAAGAGCGAGCCATCAAAGTTGTACTAAAAGGCTTGCTTGGGCAAATAGAAGTAAACGGCAAAACCTACCCTGGGCAAGTACCCATGACACCCTTCGAGGGTTTGCTCAACGACCGAGAGGTGGCGGCCGTACTGACGTACATCAGAAATTCATTCGGTAATCAGGCATCGGTCGTGCAGCCCGAAAAGGTGAAAGAAATACGGGCGGCATTGGTCAAGCAAAAGGATATTTATAATGCTTCAAAAATACTGATGGAGCATCCGTTGGAGAAGTAAGCGATTTGGGGAATTATATTCCCGCAGATTTCTGCGGGAAAAATTTCCAATGTTATTTAACTCAAACTTATTTCTTTTTACGTTTCTTCGTTTTGCTTTTCAAACGCTCCACTTTATCATCATCATCACGGCGTTTTTGCATGGTTTCGGAAGTTGTAAGCGTTTTTTGGGGTGGGTTCGGCTATTTTCTCGGTGGGTGAGCGAAGTCGAACCCACAAAATAAAAACAACCAAGGTCAAGCACGATGCTTGACCTTGGTTGTTGAACGAAAATCAGGTTTACCGCAATAACACCTTATCAATTTCAAATTGTTTTAGTACTGCACTCAGAAACGCATTTTCTTTAATTTCTACTTTCCGAATCGTTAGGTAGCCTTCTAACTTAGGATAATCTTTATTCTCGTGCTTTTTGGCATTGAAGATAAATCTAACATCGGTTAGGGTCATGCCGTGTTCGGCTTCGATTTTCTTTGAAAAAGAGTGATAGAGTTCGTACTTCTCCTTGATTAAGAATAGTTTAATTGTATCAGGAGACATAAAATGCTCATTACTTTTGATTGAATAAACAAATCTTTTACTCAAACCAAGCGAATCTTTCGCTGATACCAACGTATAATCTTTGTCCCGAACATCCATTTGTGGAAACCCACTAACGTATTTATTCACAACCGAGTCGGGGTTGCTTAATACCTTAATAGACCTATTTTCTTGAAAAAATGGATGATATATTAATCCTTTTTTCCCTTTCCAGCAAAAATAATTTATTGTATCTTTTAATACTCGAACAGACCCGCCATTGGGGTCATTGGCTCCTACTAGGGCGGACATTTCAAAAATACTCAAACTATCAGTTTTGATAAAAGTATATTTGCTATCGTAAGCAACATCTTGACCTCGAAAAGGAAAATAGATTTCTTGTTTTATTCCATAAAGGTATGGTGTCCCCGAGAAGTTAAATCCCCAAGTAATTAAGCAAGTGAGCAGTAAAACTAAAAAGTAATTTTTCATTGAAATTGGGCGGGGGGCATATTTAGCTTCATAGTGAAATATTTGTTACAAATAAAGTAGGTTTGCATAAGATATGCAAACCTATTTCGGGGCGAGTTATTCTGTTAAAATCTTATTTGCTCTTTCTTGAAAAAATTCTGTGGTAGCCGACTGTATTTTTACAGGCGTTGTGATTATTTTCCTGGCCCAAAATTTAGCATAAAGTGGTTTATTTAAAGACCTATAATATTTCATTATTTCATATTTAGGTCTTAGAAGTTTGGGGTTGATATTAACTGCCCTTTTGTATTCTTTCAATACTAATACTGGATTATCTAATTGTTTATAAACTTCTGCTTTCAACATGCATATACTTGAACTCAATCTGACTTTCTCTAAATTTTCTACTAAAATTAATGAATTTACATAATTGTTTTCCTTCAGATTTATCACAGCCTCAGTGTAAAGAAAGTTTTTGTTGTAATTTATTAGTAGATATTTATTTTCAACATTTTTACGATGAACCAAATAAATATCACATTTTTTGCCCCAAGAAAATAATTCGTATTGATAATAAAAAACGTAAGTTAGTGAAATTATTGATAGAATAGTGATATAAGATTTTGAAAAAGAGAACCTCATGGAAAACATTGAGCTACTTTTTTGAATGTTTTTGAAGGGAAGTAATATCATTATATTGAGAAAAACCGCATCTCTCATTTCGGGGGTTCTAAAAGGATATGAAAAAAACGAAAGTATCAAAAGTAAAATGATAAAATCGAAGAATGAGATTGTATAAATGTTAATAATTTTTTGCCTCAACTTCCTTACTAAATAAAAAACCAGAATCAAGATGATTGATAATCCTACGAAACCTAATTCTGAGAAGGTTTGTAAAAATTCATTATGACACACATAGTTGTCGTCAGCTAAAATAATTTCATGATTATTCATCTTACCTGCAAAATAGTTTCCTTGAAATTTATTATATTCTGATTCATAGGTATTGAAGCCTGTCCCAAACCAAAAATTGGATTTTATAATACTTGTTGTAATTTTCAATATAAAGAATCTTCCATTAAATGAATTTTCTTTCGCTATGAAGAGGTTTACTGTAAACGAAACCAAAAGAAGAATTACGCCGATTAAAATTGTTTTTCTAAGAACATTAAAGGACTTTTCCGAAGTATATCTAAAAACCAAAATTGCTAAAAGGCAAAATAAATCTATTCTTGAATTATTTTTCATCAGTATGAAGGCAAGCAATGCAATAATGACTAAGTTTATAAGAGAAATAACATCTCTTCTCTTGGCTATGCTTGATATAGAACAATATTTAAGTATTAGAGGGGAAAATAAAACGCAGTAGTTCGTAAGTTTTGTCGGGTTATTAAATACTCCTAAAAAAAAGTTACTGAACAGGATATTTTGCTGCCTGCTATTGTCAACGTATAAAGAATAGTAAGCATAAAGTACATGAAATAGAACAAACATAGAAATAGTAAAGCCGAGTTGTTTCTTGAATGATTGTGAAAATTTCAAGTCAGGAGCAACTACAAAAATAAGGTAAATCTTTAATAAGATATCAATAAAAAATATTAATTGAGAACTCCACAACTGATTCCACGAGATGTTTAAGGCAATGTATAAGGGTAGTAATAGTGCTATTATCGGAATATTTTGCTTTTCCTCTTTTTGGTTAATAATCCAAATAAAAATTAGCAAAGCATTCAATATTATCGGAATTTGAATTTGTAGTTGCAAATAATAGTTTATTTTTATTAAATTTACAAACGGAACTGCTAAGGAAATAGAAATATAAATGTGGATTAAATCATTGATCTTGAAAAATGAATACTCTTGGAACTTTATCATTTTGTATATTCTTGTTGATGGCATTCTATATCATTTATACTTTTTGTGTCAGATTATGGAAGGTTTTTTTTGATAGGGAACCTCATGAAATTTTAATAAGACCTGTGTTTTATAATTTTGATGAGAAAAGAATTAGAAACTATTTTGAAGAAAGAGAGTTTGAAATTGAAAATATTAAATACAAGCCTACAGGTTATGGTTGGATAGGTTCAAAGAACCCGATTTATTTGGTTACCTATATTGATAAATCACGAAAACTGAAATCTGTTTTGGCAAAAACAGGCTTTTTTGCGGGGGTTTATATATCTGATATTGAAGATTAATAACATAAGTTTAAATATTTCAAAATGGTTAAAAGAGGGCTACTCTTTTAACCATTTTGATAATTATTGATTACAGGTGTACGGGCAACAAGCACAAAGCATATCACCAGCATTATCAAGTGAGTTATTAAAATCGCTTTGGGCTTCAGCCAGACAACCAAGTGCTTGCATCATTGATTCTGATGCTGCAAGTCCCCCACCCAGTGGACCAGAAGGGTTGAGAGGGTTAAAAGAATATGCTTCTATCATATCCATCCAAAAACCAACTGAGCCCAGTAAATCTTCAGCACAACCTAGGACGTCATCATCAAGTTCATGTCCAGCAGCATTCATTTGTGATTGTGCTTCTTTAAAACATCTTTCACATTCGTCGTCTTGAGCTTTAATATTTGACGAAGCAAAAAGTAAAAAAAATAGAAATAGTAGTTTTGAGTTCCGTTTCATCAGTTTATTCATTTTAAATGTTTATATGTTTATTTTTTAATTCTTTTCACCTATTTTCTTTCATTTGCATGATTTTTTTAACATCTATCTGGGGTTGCTTGCTAATTTTACCAAAAAGTAACTTTCTTTCAATTTTTGACATTTCTTTTAATTCTGGATATCTTTCGCCAATTTTTCCGAAATGATACAATAATTTAATGTTTTTTTGGAGGTATTCTTCGGGGTTAATAATCCCTGCTTTTCTATATGCTTCAGTTAAATCTTTAAATGCTTCTTTACCCTTTTTACTTGGTGCTGCGGCGGATGCTAATTTCTTTTTATTTAACCCTCGAATATTAAATTTGTTACTCGCAATATCATCCTTAGTTTCGGAAAGGATTTTTTCATATGCTATAAAATAGGGATCTTTCGACAATGTAGAAGCCAGGTCTTGCTGGGATAACCTTGCCCTAATTTGTCCATTCTTCAGTTTCACATTTAATGAGGGATTTGATGAGGGATTTGTACTTTCTTTACTCTCTCCACAAGAGAGTAGAAATAACGGGATGATTAGATAAATAAAAAACTTCTTTCTCATGATTTAATAAAATTAAAGTGTTAAAATTAGACTTTATTTCCTTTCCACAAACTTCCGAAACTTTTTTAGCAAAAGCATTTTAAAAATGGATGAATTTCAGCTATTTTTGGATATTCTTTATCCATTTTTAGACATTAAATATCCATTTTTAAACAGCCTATTTATGACATTTGGTACTAAACTACTCAAACTCCGAGAAAAAGCCCGCCTTACCCAGCAAGAAGTAGCCGAGCAAATCGGTGTAGAACCACACACCTACGGCCGCTGGGAAAGTGACCTCAACTCCTTTAAAGTTGAATATCTGATTAAACTCGCCGAGGTGTTTAAGGTAGAACCCACCGAACTAATCCCGCAAGGCACAGTTGTAAAGATTGTGAACAATACCGATAATAAGGACAGTTCAGTAAATGGCTTCGAGATAAAAATGGATGCACGAGAACTCTACAAAGAGCTGCTGGATAGCAAAATGAAGTGATTCGCTTGTTGCGAGAAGAAAACGAGAGGTTAAAGAAAATTTAGTATCAAAGTATTGTTAAAAAATAGAAATACCCAAATCCAGCTTTCACCAATCAGATATTTCATAAAAAAGGGGGCTTTTCTTAGCGAAAATCCCCCTTTTTTTATGAATCGAAACTTATTTCTTTTTACGTTTCCTCACCTTCTTCTTCAAACGCTCCACTTTATCATCATCATCACGGCGTTTTTGCATGGTTTCGGTGCGGTCGAGTTCTTCGGAAGTAGAAAAAAACTTCCAATCAAATTTTTCGTCAATCGGCGTTAGGGCTTTCTGAGGGTCAAAAATTCGGGCATCTGACGGTAAGGCATTGTAAGGTGAAAAATCGGGTGTTTCGGTAAAAACGTCCGACATATCGGTTGCCCCTGCATCATATTGATTTAGATACGGAATCCCCAGAATATGCCAAAAAGTCTTGAAAATACTCCCAAAACTATAATGTACCTTGCTCACGTAGTCCTTTTTGGTGTAGGGCGAAGCCACCATCAACAAGCTACGGTGAGCGTCCACGTGATCAACGCCGCCCTGTGGGTCATCTTCGGTGATGAAAACCGCCATGTTTTTCCAGTAGGGCGTTTTTGATAAAAATTCGAGCGTCCGCCCGACTGCCAAATCATTATCAGCCATATAACTCTCCTGAAACGGAAATCCTGCGGCTGGGCGTTCGCCCGTACCGTGGTCGTTGGGCAGCATGAGCGTAATTACGGACGGAAGATTATTTTTTGACCAACGCTCATTAAATTCTTTCATAAATAAATCAGCTCTGAACTGGTCGGGAATCGCCATATTATAGGTCGGAAAAGTTCTTGATGTTTTGTCAAAAAGTGGTACCGAAAGCGGGTAGTTTACGGTATAAAGTTCGCCGATATATTTCATGGTGCTATCGCTGTACGCACCCGCCATTTCGACACCAAAACCAAAATTAAAAAAGTCGATTTTATTTCGTTCGAGGTGTTCCCACATACTGCCCGCTTCGTTATAATCTTCGGGGTAAATCGAACCAGCCGAGCCATAAATTGCCAAATTTCCTGGGGCATTTGAGCTATCTCGCTGCGAAAGTTTGCCACCGTAGGCAGCGGCGGTTTCGACTTCGCACCATTCGTTGGGGTAGGTATTTACGAGCCAACGATGCCCGTCGGCTGATACGTCAGCATCACAAAAGAAATTATCGCTCATCGCAAATCGCCGTGCCAAGGCCGCATGATTGGGCATTACTCGGGCATCGGCAATGGTTTTGGTGCCTTTTCGGTTAATTACTTTCACGCCATTACCGAAACGTGCGAGTGTCGAATCACCGTTACCTTTTTTATTTTGTCCAAAAACTTCGTCGTAAGTGCGGTTTTCTTTGGCAATAAACACAATGTATTTGATTTGATCGGAGGGCTTTTTGTTGGTTGCAGGAATCGGGTTTGGCGTTTTTCGGGCTTCAACAAACTTAAAATTATTGTCAAGAACGACTTGCGTTTCGGCTTTTAGTTGCTCATCGGTCGGAATATCCATCACCGAAACCGTACCTTTCATCAAGCCCCCGATATAGCTACCCTCCGCCCCCATCTTGAAGTCCTTACCCCCATTTGGTCCACTTCCGAAGCCTTTGGCGTTGGCAACGATGAGTTTTTGCCCATCATTACTCACTTTCAATTTCGACGGAAACCAGCCCGCAGGAATATGCCCGACCACTTCGAGGGTCGCCACATCAATCACCGCTACGGCATTGATACCCGCTTCGGCCACGTACAAGCGTTTTTGGTCGGGCGAAAGTGCCACACCAAAAGGGATAATTCCTCGCAGATTTCCGAGCCGTTTGTCGGGCGAAAGTGCGATATTTTTCAACACTTTTCCTGCCTTAATATCAATCACCGAGATACAATCGTTATTGCCGTTGCTTACGAAAACATAGTCATTGGTAGCCACCACCGAATTTGGACTACTACCACCCACGGCGGGAAAATCTTCAATCATTTGCCCGACTAAGAAGCCTGTTTTTACCTTGACAACCTCACCCCCCGACCCCCTCTCCAAATGGAGAGGGGGGGTAGATTCCTCCCTTTGGAGAGGGGGCTGGGGGCGGTCGGCCGCTGCCGTGAGGCTATAAATCCAAACCGAAAACGCTTCGGGGGCGTTGGGATCGCCCAAGGCAGGGATACCTTTGGCGGCATCTCCCGCTATCATTTCTTTCGAGCCGTACTTGGTTGCGGGAAATTTATGGGCCGTTCCTTTGAGGTTTTTGGGGTCGAGGTCGGTAAATTTTTTGTATTCAAAAACACCCACATTAGCCACCACCAAATTCTTTTCATCGGGCGTTAGTGTGATTCCAAATGGGTACCGACCCGTTGGAATGTTCTCTACGATTTTCTCGGTGGCTACATCAATCACCACAATTCTGAACCCAATTTGATCAACTACGTAAAGCGTTTTTCCATCTTTGGTCATTGTCATATCGCCCAAGTATCCGTGCGTAAAGTCTTGGTTATCAGTCTTTAATGCACAATTAATATTTCCTTTGGGTTTGCCCGTGCTGATGTCATACTTAAAGATTTTATTTGCTTCTCCACCCGCCACATACACCGTTTGGTTGTCAGGACTGATAGCCAAACCCATGAAACAAGCCTCTAAAATCCCTTCGTTATTTTTTGAGCCTTCGGGAACCTGAATCGTTTCGGGCTTGGCTGAAAGTATGTTCTTGATGACCGAAATCGAAAATGGGCGAATACCCGAATTAGCCGTGATGGCAGTGTTTCCGTCGGGGCTAAGTACAAGCCCGAATGGGTGGGGCGAGGTACTAATCTGCATTCCACGGGGCGTGATGATACGTCCGTTCGGAATGATGGTTTTCCCGATTTTGTCGATGCGTGCAGGTTCGTTTCCCGCAGGGGCTTCCATGATGATTTGGGCATGAATGGCTAAGGGAAGAGCCATCAAAAAGAGAATTTTTTGCATAATTGGGATATAATATTGGGGGTAAATTTAACTATCCGAAATCATTTTGCAATATTCTTTGGTATAAATTGATGTAATGGTAATATTGGAAATAGTCGGGAATACTGAACTTGCTGAACTAAACAGTATTGTTTGGTTGTTACAGGGTATTATTCCAAAAATTTCAAAAATAACATTTACTTAATACTGAATATACATTCGTAGTATATCTTTGCCCAAACTTCCAAAACTAAATACTTCCCTTTGATAGTAACACCCAAAATATCCGTACTGATGGCCGTATATGACACCGATTTTTTGGTGATCAAACGAGCTATCGACTCTGTATTGATGCAAGATTTTCAAGATTTTGAAATCATTGTGATTGATGATGGAAGTGCGAACGATACCCAAAGCCAACTGCTCAATTATGTGATTCAACACGAAAATAGAATCACCTATTTGCGACACCGAAACTGTGGACAGTCGGAATCAATCAATCGGGGGATTTTGAATAGTACGGGTGAGTACATCACCATTTTAGATGCCGATGATGAATACAAGCCCAATCATCTTTCCTCGTGTTTGTACGAAATAAAGGGGATAGATTTGATAGCCTCAACCACCGAAACAGTTGTTGATGATGAGAACGACTTTTTTGTGCCAGACAAATACGACAACAGTCAGTTGATTCACGTGGACGAGTGCATTTTGTTTGCAACACTTTTTGGGCGAAAAGAGGTTTTTATAAACCTAAAATTCAAAAAACAGTATGCCGCTGATGCCCAGTTTTATGAAACAGCAGCTCAAAAATATTTGGTCAAAAAAGTAGATTTACGCACCTACATTTATTACCGAAATATGCCCAATAGTACTTGTGCCAAACTCAAAACAAAAACCCGAAATGCCGTAATCAACACCACTTTGTATGCCTCGTTTGAAAATTAGCAAAAACCTCATTTTGGCGTGCCACATAACGGGTATTTATGACGTAAATAGAAGCAATACTCTGCCAAACGATGATTATTTGTTGATTAAAGACTGGGCCGAGTCAATCGCTGATTTAAAACTCAACGGTATTGTTTTTCACAATGGTTTTTCGGAAGAAACTTGTCAAAAACACCAAAACAAACATCTTCAATTCGTCAAGATTGACCATGACGAGCGGTTTAACCCGAACGTTTATAGGTATTTAGTTTACCAAGATTTTCTGCAAAACTACGCCCATTTAATCGAAAACATCTTCCTAAATGACGTTTCTGATGTGGTTTTGGCAAAAAACCCTTTCGCCGAAACGCTGTATCTCGAAAATCCTGACGCAATTTTTTGTGGTGATGAACCAAAAACACTCAACAACGATTGGATGCTGGCTCATGCCGAACATCTGCGTAGCAAAATTGATGATTATCAAGAATACGAAGAAAAATTCGGACAAGAAACGCTTCTGAATTGCGGTATAATCGGTGGGAATATCAAGATTATGTCCGATTTTGTTGAAAAACTCGCCAACATTCATCGGCAACATAACCACGATAATCGAACGGCCTTCACTGGTGATATGGGAGCATTTAATTACCTCGTTCGTACGAAATTCAACGACCGAGTTTTTCACGGTTCGCCCGTCAATACGGTCTTTAAGGCTTACGAAAATGAGCGAACTGATTGTTGGTTTAGACACAAATAGGCAGTTGGTTTATTTTAAAATTCTACGCCACGCAATACACACCCCCACCAAGTTCGTTAGCATTGATATACTGATACTTTTTTGATGAAAAAAAACACAACGACGAACCGTTTGATTTATACGCTAATGGCTGTTTTGCTTGTTTCAACGCAGTCGTGTTCGCAAACTACTGAGCAGATAAATGGCGAAACCCAACTCCAACAATCGGTGTTCGATTACGTAAATCAATACCGCAAAACTAAAGGCTTGCCCGCACTGCAAATACAATCGAATATTACAAACGAAGCCCTGCGACACAGCAAAAATATGTCTGATGGACGAACG
>JANNEN010000010.1:0-9305 GCA_031378715.1 Emticicia sp. | reverse complement strand
CTTGAATCGAACCATGGGTCTCAAACCCAGCCGCTGACGGTAAGGCACTCTCTACGGGTCTGGTTTTCTCTCATTTTGAGAGGTTTTCCAAGATACGAAAATTCTTGGAAAAATTATATCGTACAAATCTAAGAGCCGCTGCGGCTGAATCAGATGATTCCCACCGAATTTTGGCTCAAAGAAGGGAATTCTTGCGAACGAAATTTCTTTATAAATATTCTCAAAGAGGGTATCACTTATATTGCTGACAGGGGGTATTTTAGCTTTGAATTAGCTCATAAAGTTTTAGAAAAAAAAGCATTTTTTATTCTTCGTTTGAAAGAAAATATGCTCTATAAAATTGAAAAAGAATTACCCATTTGTTATGAAAATATGCCCGATTGCTTTAAAAATATCAATGATTCGATTATTGTTTTCCAAAATGACCCACATTTGAACAAATACAGATACGTCTATTTTAAGGTGTGGAATAGTGAGTTCTATTTACTAACAAATCGATTGGATTTAAGCACACTTAACATTATTACACTTTATGCATTTCGTTGGCAAATAGAGCTATTTTTTAAATTTTTCAAGAGAACTATCAAAGGAATTCACCTGATGAATCATTCAGAAAATGGTTTGCAAATTCACTTTTATTTAATGATGACATGGGCTATTTTGGAACTTAATTTCAAGCAAACATGCCAAGCATTACAAACTGTTAATACTTTTTTCTCCTTAGTCGGGAAACAAAAAAATATACCTAATAAAAAAAATATTAGCCCAAGTTCGTGGATTAAAAACATCGCTAAAATGTTCTATCCATTTTGGAAAATATCAAAAAACTGGCTCACTTTATTGAAAAACTCACTAACCAAAATTCCTGATGATAATTTATTTAAGAGTTTCGCCACATTTTAGCAAATAACGTACCGCTCACTAATGGTGAAAATCAGTTTAATCTGTATTATCTGTGTGCTATTCGATTGGAAAAAGTTTTTATGAAAATGCCATGATAAACAATAGGAATTGTTCCTATACTTAGTTTTTTTGCTTACCAATAATGCAAAGATTTTGGCGAGCTTTCAAATCTTTGGGGAGGTATTGTGAATGGCGGTATTTTCTTGCGTATCCGCAAGGTTTTGGTGTTTATAGCTATAGATTTTCCAAATTTGGCGGAGGTTTTATTTCTCTGCATCTACACGTTTCAAAAAGGTATCACTACAGAAAGTATTCACAAAACCAATCAATAGGAAAACTTCCTATTTTGAATCCAGACTATTGCTATTATATTTGTAATCCCACCCCAACCCTCCCCGATGAAGAGGGAGAAAAACCACAAAACTGCTCTCCTCATCGAGGAGCGTTGGGTAGGGCTTTCGCCATGATTCAACGCCGTAGCTATCAAATCATTCTTGCGTTCGTGATACTGTCGTTTGTCGGTATTGCTTTGCTGCCACAGCTATCCGTTCAGCTCAATCCGAGCAAGACTTCGGGTAGCATTGTAGTTAGCTATGGCTTGCCGTACTCCTCGCCCGAGGTACTCGAACAGCAACTTACGGCCAAAATCGAGGGGGCGTTGAGTACCCTGCAAGGCATCAAAAAGATACGTTCGTACTCGCAGCATAACAGCGGCTACATCACGCTCGAACTCGAAAAACGCACCAACATCGACCAGTTAAGATTTGAGGTGGCCATGCTCATCAGGCAACTTTACCCGAAGTTACCAAAAGAGGCCAGCTACCCGATGATTCAGCTCAATTCGCCCGAAGAAAGCAAAGCCAAGGAGTCGTTTATAGCCTTGCAACTAAGCAGCAACGAGCAGCCCGAAGCTCTCAGTCGCTACGTTGAGGAGCAATTAAAGCCCAAATTGGCAAGTATAAAGGGCATTTATGAGGTCAATATTTATGGCGGTAATCGCTTAGAATGGGTGGTTGCTTATAACAAAAAAATGCTCGATGCACTCAATTTTCAGGAAACTGACATCACAAACGCCATCGAAAAACACTTCAAGCAGGAGAGTATTGGTATCAAAAAATCGGCTAACGGTCAGTCGGTAAATGTAATACTGAAAAACAAAAATGCTAATGAAAAGCAGTGGAAAATACCCATCAGAAGTCAAGCCAATCGGATTGTTTATTTGACTGATATTGCACAGGTTTATCAGCAGTCCCGCCCCGTCACGGAGTTTTATCGCATCAATGGCAAGAATGCTTTGAACCTCACAATTATTGCCGAAAAGGGGGCAAATCAGATACGGCTGAGTCAAGAAATTAGAGAAAATCTGGTCGAAATCAAAAAGCTATTGCCGCCGTCTTATCAACTCACCGTCGAGCAAGATGCCAGTGAATATATTCTTGAGAATCTACGAAAAACGGGTGTGCAGGCAGGCTTGGCAGTGCTGATTTTACTAATTTTCGTTTGGCTCACGATTCGCAAATGGTGGTATTTAGGTTTGATTTCGGTGAGTTTATTCGTCAATCTGGCACTGTCGTTTATCCTGTTCTATGTCTTCAAGGTAGAGATTCATCTGTACTCATTGGCGGCCCTCACTACCTCGCTCGGTATTATTATTGACAACGCAATCGTGATGATTGATCATTACCAACGCCACCGAAATCTCAAAGTTTTCATGGGTTTACTTGGGGCAACACTCGCAAACGTTGCTGGCTTGGTTGTCATATTTTTTCTTCCCGAAGAAAACCGCCTCGAACTCACCGACTTTTCGTTGGTGATGCTCATAACGCTTTTGGTTTCGTTGCCCGTTGCGTTATTTTTTGTGCCGTCAGTGATGGAGAAGTTCAGAAATGGACTTGTTTCTGAAAAAATAAAGACAACAAAAACCTTACGATTTAAGGTTAAAGTCAGTCGATTTTACTCAAAAATGATTGTTTTTCTCAAAAAATTTCCAAAAACGGCTTACTTAATAGCTATTTTGGCTTTCGGAACGCCCATTTTTTTATTACCCGATAAAATTGATGAAAAGTATTTTGGGGCAGATTTTTATAATAAAGCCATCTCAAACGAATGGTACCAAGAAAACCTCCGACCGATTTTGAATAAATATTTGGGCGGAACGCTGCGGCTCTTCACACAATACGTTTATGAATCGTCGTACTTTCAAAGTCCTGAACGCACAATACTATACGTTTATGCAGGCTTGCCCAATAATAGCACGATTGAGCAAATTGACGCTATTTTTAGACAATTAGAAAACAAAGTAAATCAATTCGTGGAAGTCGATAAATGTATTACCAACGTTTATAATGCCCAAAACGGCATGATGAGTATTTATTTTACGCCCACCGCCGAAGAAAACGGCTTTGCTTACCGCATGAAAAGCACCATGATTCAGCTTTCGACCGAAATGAGCGGTATTGATTGGGATATTTATGGCATCGGGCAGGGGTTTAGTCAAAGCATCAATGATGCCGAAACGCCGACTTTTAATGTAAAAATGCTTGGCTATAATTATAACGAACTCGAACGGCAAGCCACGAAGTTGAAACTGATTTTGGAAAAACACCCCAGAATCCAAGAAGTGAACATCAACAAAAGTATGAATTGGTCGAGCCAAAAAAGTTTGTACGAATATGCCCTCACAACCGATGATAAAACGCTTGCTATCAGACAAATAGCAAAAAATAAACTCTCGCAAAACCTCGCCCAACTAAGCACCCAGCCGCAGTCCGATTTGTATATTTTTGTTAAAAATGAGTATTTGCCCTTGAAAGTTATTCCTGCCGAAAATAATAAAAGAGATATTTGGCAATTAGAAAACCAGCCTTTGAAGCAAGATTCTATTTTCGCACGAATGAAAGATTTTGCCCGCATAACGAAGCAAAAAGTGCTGCCCGAAATCGTGAAAGAAAACCAGCAATATCTCCGAATGGTGGCTTTCACTTATTACGGAAGCAATACCTTTGGCGAAAAATTTTTGGATAAAACCTTATCTGAACTCAACCCCTCCATGCCGATTGGCTACAAAGCCGAAAGACAAAACTATAATTGGTTGAGCGAAGAAAAACAAACAAAATTTTGGTTGATTGGCCTCGTAATCTTACTCATTTATATCATTTGTGCCATAATTTTCGAGTCGCTCTTGCAGCCTTTGGCATTGATTCTGATTATTCCGTTGTCGTTTATGGGCGTATTTCTAACTTTCTATTGTTTCGATTTTAATTTTGACCAAGGCGGCTATGCTTCCTTTATTCTTTTAAGTGGAAATGTGGTTTGTGCGGCCATTTTTATTATCACCGAATACAACATTTTGAAGAAAACCAACGCTCGTGCTTCCGAAATCAACTTGTACGTCAAGGCCTTTAACCACAAAGTCATTCCGATTTTATCGACTGTGCTTTCTACAATAGTTGGACTTATCCCGTTCTTGATTTACGGCGAAGCCGAACCCTTTTGGTTTGCCTTCGGTGTTGGCACAATCGGAGGTTTGTTGATGTCGTTGGTTGTGATTCCGTTTTTCTTGCCTTTATTTATGAAGTTAAAAAGGGCGTAAATCAAGTGCTAAAAATACAATAGACTTCCTGCGAAAGTCTTTTTCTGATAATAAAAGGCATATTTTTGAGCGAAATTTGAGTAAATTGTGAGAGCATAGTACCGCTACGGTCGAATGATTTGCTCGAATTGTAGCCCAAAAGATGCGTTTTTAATCGAAACACGACTTTCGCAGGAAGTCTAATGGTGGCACAACGTGAATAGCTGTACCACCATTATATGAAAACTACAAATCAATTTTTTCCACTCGTTTGCGTGCCTGCTGGTTGAGCTTGCTTGGCTTGCTGCATCGGATTTACCCCTTGCGGGCGGAACGAACCTTGCTTGAAAGCCTGAAACTTCGTTGGTTTTTCTGGTTCCCGAGGAAACGCATTATTATCGGTGTCGATGTCAGCGATTTCGTAAAAAGGATCAAGCGTAAACTTGGCCACTTTCTTCTTGGTCGGAATCGTTTTTTTGACTTCTTTGTCGTTCAAACGCCAAATTTCGGCAGGAATCCTGACGATTTCATTGGTGCCATCTTCAAAATCCATCTTGATGATTACGGGCATCGGCAAGCCCCCTTTGTTTTTTACCTTCACCACGTAATAATTCATGCCCGATTCCAAGAGTTTTCGTTCATCTTCGCTCAAACTTGATTTGTACTGCTCTGATTTTTGTCTGTCGGCATTTGTTACGGCGTATCGGTCGTACGAATTATAAAAATCCCTCATCGTCGAGTCGGCCTCCACAACTGTCTGCTTAATGTCGGTTTTATTACGCATATTGCTCAAGGTCTGACCTTTTGCTGCAGCATCAGCTTTTTCGGCCGCTTTCTTAGCGATTGGGTCTTGGTTATCGGCAGCGTACCATTCTACTTCGGCCAAATCTTGGTCGGCAGCTTCTACGCCATAAAACCAACCTTTCCAAAACCAATCCAAATCAACCCCCGAGGCATCTTCCATGGTGCGGAAAAAATCGGCAGGACTCGGCGACTTGAACGCCCAACGACGGGCGTACTCTTTGAAGGCATAGTCGAAAAGTTCTCGCCCCATGATGGTTTCACGCAAGATATTTAAGCCTGTGGCGGGTTTTGCGTAAGCATTTGGCCCAAAAGCCATGATATTATCCGAACTTGACATGATGGAAACTTGCTGGGTTTTGTCGGTTTTCATGTACGGCACGATATTTTGTGGCTCGCCACGGCGAGAAGGAAAATTTCTGTCCCATTCTTGCTCCGCCAAATACTGACAAAAAGTATTCAAACCTTCGTCCATCCACGACCACTGACGCTCATCGGTATTGACAATCATCGGAAAGAAATTATGCCCAACTTCGTGGATAATTACGCCAATCATGCCCGCCTTTACACCTTCCGAATACGTGCCATCGGCTTCTGGGCGACCACCATTAAACGAAATCATTGGGTATTCCATGCCGCCACCCGCAGTTGCATGGCAAGAAATAGCCACAGGGTAAGGGTACTGAATCGTACGATTCCCGTAGCTCCGCAGTGTATGTTCCACGGTACGGGTCGAATATTGCCCCCAAAGTGGATTGCCCTCTTTTGGGTAATACGACATACTCCAAATCTTGCGGCCGTTATTATAGACATCGGTCTGCATGGCGTCCCAGATGAATTTTCGTGACGATGCAAAGGCAAAATCACGCACGTTAGTTGCTTTATAAATCCAAGTTTTTTTGCCCGACGGTTTATTTTTTTCTGCCGCTTCGGCTTCTTCCTGCGTAACTATTACGATGGGCGTTTTTGATGTGGCGGCTTGTTGCATACGTTTTGCTTGCGTGGCGGTCAATACTTTATCATAGTTTTGGCACTCGCCCGTTGCTCCCACGATGTGGTCATTGGGAGCGGTGATTTCTACCTTATAGTCACCAAATGGTAGCGTAAATTCGCCCTGTCCCAAAAACTGCTTGTGTTGCCAGCCGTTTACGTCATCATAAACCGCCATGCGAGGAAACCAGTGAGCGATGAAATAGTTGTAGTTGCCATCTTTGGCAAAAAACTCCATGCCCGAGCGACCGTAATAGTTCGTGATAAAATAGTTCCAATCGATACGAAACGAGTAGGACATTCCAGGCTTCAAGGGCTGCGGAATTTCGACCCGCATCATAGTATTATTGATGGTGTATTTGAGGTCACTACCTGTTTTTGCATCTTTCACAACCATGATTTTGTAGCCGTATTCTTTGCTGGCATCAATCGTAGTGTTTACCGAGCGAGTGCTACCGATGCCCTGCACGGCCGAAAAACTCATTTGGTCGCTCATACCGCCAGTTTGGGTCATTGAATTAATCGAACCTTTTTCAAAAAGATTTTGGTCGAGCTGCAACCACAAATAACGCAACTCATCGGGCGATTTATTGGTATAAGTAATTACTTCCGTACCAATTATTTTTTGGTTGGTGTCGTCCAGCTCAACCTTGATGTCGTAATCGGCTTTTTGCTGCCAATAGTCTTTGCCTGGAGCCCCAGAAGCGGTGCGGTAGGTATTGGGCGTGGGGAGTTCGGTACCCATTTGCTCGAAGCGGGTATTGGCATTATACTGGCTTGCAGGTGCTTGGGCAAAAACTAAGGCTGTCGAGAAAAGTAATATGAATGTCCCAAATAGAATTTTTGAAATTCGTAGTTTTTGAAGTGTAAGTGATATATTTTTCATTGAAAAGATGAAAGATTAGTGAAGAACAAATATATGAAATATCTCTAAAAACACCTAAAAACAAGGCATTTTTAGAGAATTTAGCGATAATAAGACATTTATTTACGACGAGGCTTGTAGGGAGCTGCCACGATAACCGCAATTTCGATACTTGCTCCACCTGGCAAGTTGGCCACGCCAATAGTCGTTCGGGCGGGAAAATCTTCCGTAAAATACTTGCCATAAAGTTCATTTACTTTGGCAAAATTATTCAAATCTTTCAGATAGATTGTGGCGTTTATGACATCGCTCATTTTTGCTCCCGCAGCTTCAACAACGCCTTTGATATTTTCCATAATCCGAATGGTTTCGGCCTCAAAGCCCCCATCGACGAGTTTTCGGGTGATTGGGTCGAGTCCAATTTGACCCGCTACAAAAAGTAGCCCGTTTGATTTTACTCCTTGGCTATACGGAGCAATCGGCACGGGAGCCTTGTCGGTTTTGATGATTTCTTTGTGTTGAGCAAGGGCAATATTTACGGCAAAAAACAGGCATAAAATGAGTTTCTTCATTATTTTTTGGATTGAAATTTGGGGCAAATGGTATTTTAAGTTACTGTAAATAATCTGTGTAAAAGTAGCACATTTACTGTTAAAAAAAGTCGAAGCACAAATGAAAATTGTTTTGGCAGATGATACTGGTATGAAATCAATACCAGTAGTAATTTAGGTTTAAGCCTACATTAGGATACATTTTTATATTTTTCCACAAATTCTACTTAAAATAATTTAACACACTGATTATCAACGCTTTGTGCCTTCGTAGAAATAATAGACAATTTATGAAATTTACCCTAATCTCAAGCCTGAAAAAGCTAAGGAATTCAAAATAATTAGTATCTGAACGAGTACATTTCATATTTTCGCTAAACGGAAATTTTAAAGTGTTTGACAACAGTATCCAACCAATCGGAGAGCCAAAAAGTTCTTAAATTTGGCATATTTTGAACTTTTCCCGTAGTCCATTGTTCCCTGAGAGTTTCATTCTTTGTTGAATGACAGTTCGATGAGCAGACTCAATCCGTCCTGAACCAATTCGCCAACCTTTTTTACGATAGATTATATAGTTTATTCTAAACTGGTTTTTTTTAACAATTTATCAGACTTTGTTGTGATTTTTCAGCATTTTTAGTTTAACTCTAATTCGTTAGAACGGACTCAATAATATTATCTGACAGACTGTCTATTAATTTTTGGTATTGATTTTCAAGCCATTACTTTCTTTGATTTTCTGCAATGGCAAGTGTGGCAAAGTCGGCAATATACTTCGCTTCGGCAGTCCGATTTAACATGATAGATTTCTAATATTTGAATAGCTATTCCTACAAATTCGGATTCTGTCATGTTAAGATTTCTCTTTTAAATTTAATACTTTCTCAAAAATATTAAATGCTCCTTGTAGCTTTTGGATTACTGTCCATGAATGCCAATCAGGGTAGTAATAACCACATTGCTTTCAGAGTGAGTAGTTTACAAAACCACTTTACCAACGATAATACTACCGCTGTTGGGGTGGGTGCTTTATATTACGACCAATCTGGGAAAATAATGTAGCTTTTGGAAGTGGTGCCTTGCAAAGTGGTGTTTTGATTAATTCAAATACGGGAGTTGGTTACATTGCGATTAATAGTATAAAAACGGATATTGCCAATATAGCACTTGGGCGTAGTTCGATGAGTGCAAATGATGGACAAAACATTACGGCGATGGGATATGCGGCTTTTGACTAAAATACAACAGCCACAAATAATGTAGTGCAACAAGAATTAAGTAATTGATAGTTAAAAAAGAGTTCAAAATACTGAATTTATTCGGGTACTTAAATATAAATTCCGTTGATTATTACAGCAACCGAATTTATTCGGGTTAATCGGAAAAATTGAAATTACTAAACTGTCAATATTTTAGTTCTTGCACCAGTAGTTATTGTCTATAATGCCCTTCATGCTAACCTCACGGGGTTAGGCAATGACCCTACAACAAAAGTAATTAAAATCAAGTTTGCCTTTGTGTGTATTTTATTTCTGTATTCTTTCAAACGCAAAAAAGCCTTCAATTTTTGGATTGAAGGCTTTAAATTTTAATAAAATCTCTGGGGACGCCCAACTCTACCTAC
>JANNEN010000004.1:0-2668 GCA_031378715.1 Emticicia sp. | reverse complement strand
GGCTTTGATAAATCCTCTTTAAAAATTACCGAACTTACAAATAAAGGTTGCTCCAACTTTAGTGCTAAAGTAAATAAATCTATGTCTTTCATTTTGCAAATATACGAATACCCACTAAAAATGGCGAAGAACCATAATTTTCCATACAATTTGTTGTAAACTCTCTTAAATCTGCTGGACTATTTTTAATATGTTCCAATTCTTTTTGAGACGGACTCAGCACCAAAGAATAAAATTTATCATCGTTGGTGGTCAAACCTTTGACATTGGTATCAATGCTTTTGACCATTTCATCTTTCGTAAAACTGCCCTCATTATTGAAGAAAACTTTGCCATTCGGAGTCTTTGCCAAGTCCAATTCTTTCTCCAAATAGTTGCCCAAACGAGCCGAACTTCCTTTATTATTGAAGGTGGTCGGGCGGCGTTCCGCATTGCCGTCTTTTTCGGGGTTAATTATTTTTGAATACATAGCCCCCTAACCCCCGATGGGGGAATTTTTGTTTTGACTTCAACAATGCAATTCATGATTTTTGTGTTTTTCTAATATATTCTATTCCTTTTTGCTGTAATAAATTTTCTAATTTAGGTCTTTCAGCCTGTGTAACTTCCAGCATTTCAAACAAAATATGGACTAAACCCATCAAAGTTCCTTGGGTTTCTAAGGCTGTTTCTTCTACGGTTTGTGTGTCAAATTCTAAGCCTTTTTTGAGTAAATTTATTTCATTTTTCAAGGCAATAATATCTTGTTGAAAAGGTCGAATCAACTTGTTTTCCTGCGTCACGATAAAACCTAAAATATGATTCCGCAGGCGATTAATTGCCGTAGCTATCGAATCATCTTGGTAGTATCTGGGGTCAAATTTGTTCTTGACAAAATGCAATAAAGCTGCTTCGGCAAAGACTTTTAAAGTCAATTTTTCGGGGACTTTTAGTTTTTTATCAGCTTTGTGTATTTGCTCTTTGATAGCGATTTGATGCTCGGTTAAACTTGTTTTTTCGTAGTTTTCAAAGAGAATGTTCAGTTCGGCAATGGCAATTTTAGTTTTCTCAAGAGTTGCTTCCGAAATTCTAATATCCCCTCTTTTGGTCTTTTTTAGTTCATTTATGCCCATTGTCGACAGATTTGTAAGATAAACAGTTAATAATCAAGCATTTACGTTTTGAGTGTCACCACCATTAATAGCTATGCTATTGATAATCAAGGGTTTAGCTCTGCTAAAATCCTCCCTCTTGCTACACTTATTACTAACGATGAAACGGAATTATGTTTCATATTATTATATAAATATATATTATAATGAAAATATATTTATATATTTGTATTACTGAAATACTCAAACGCTCATCTACTCATTTACTTAAATACTCATTTAATTAAATACTCAAATAGGTTACGCACCCCGCTCATTTACTTAAATACTCATTTACTCAAACACTTAAAACTTTCACAAAACATGAACACAAAAATCATTGCAGTCGGCAACCAAAAAGGTGGTGTCGGAAAGTCGTCAGCTATCTATTGGTTGGCCAGTACACTGAGTTTGCATTATAGCAAAAAAGTAGCTGTCGTTGATGGTATTGATGCCCAAAAAACCATCGCCAAACGCAGGGCGGTTGAAGTATCTGAAGGGAAAGAAACATTCCCTTTTGAGGTTTTTTTTATTCATCATCTGTCAGAATTAGATACGGTTTTAGATGAATATTTTGGCGAATTTGACCTCATACTTTTGGATATGCCGCCGCTCGTAAAAAATGAGTTTAAAATACTTTTGGCGGGTTGCGATGGCTTATTAATTCCGATGCTTGCCGACACGGTTGATCGAGATTCCGCCTTGGATTATATGCTTTATGTGAACGAAATTAAGCGAGAAAACGAGGCGTATTTGTGCTACGGTTTTGTCAACCGATTTAGCGGTAGTGTCAAGCAAAAGGAGCTTCCAGCATTTGCCAAAAATCATGGTATCGAACTTTTTGAAAGTGCAGTTCCAGCCGTGCCTTTGGTGCTTGCAATGAACGAAACCTACATCTCGCCCTATGATAAAATCGGTAGTAATGGCAAAAATGGTAAGCCGTATTTGGAAGCATTCGTATTAGAATTTATTGATAAGTTTTTAAAATAAATTTCGATGGAAAATGCAGAAAAAGTACCTCGAAAAAGAATGTTTTCTGAGGAACAAAAGGCGGAGTTATTTAAGACAAATGAGCCTACTTTGAAGAAACAGGAAGTTCAAAAAAGGGAAGAAGAGATTTTAACTCGGATTCAATTTAAGGCAAATTTGAAAACGCAATATCTGCTAAATTGCCTTTGTAAAATGAAGAAGATAAGCCGAGATAAACTCATTACGGAGATGATTCATCAGGAAGCAAAAAAAGAAAATGTGGCTATTATGGTTAAAATTTAGCATTAAAAGTAGGGCTATGCTATGCCAAAAAACCTAAAACCAACGTTGGGCGAAGCCCAAATTTTTTTGGACAAGCGGTTGCTACCCGATTTAGTAGCAACCGCTTAATTTTAGGCATAAACCAAGTCATTACAAAACTTAAAGGCGGTTTGATTGAGTTCGTTTAATGTGCCAAACGGATTTCCAAAAGCTGAATTTTTCGAGTTTTTTATGTGCGTTGTGTAGTGCGTAATGCCATTGAAAAGCCCGAAAGCATTCGGGCGGCG
>JANNEN010000496.1:0-25558 GCA_031378715.1 Emticicia sp. | reverse complement strand
ACTACGTAAATCGTAAATAAGAAAGTTATGGCAAGATTTGATAAAAATACAACTTTGGCACAGGCTTCGGCAACGGGCTTGGTGCCGCTTTTTACGCACAACGACTTAGAACTCTGCTTGGGTGTGTTACGGGCGTGTTATGCGGCGGGCGTGCGGGTGTTTGAGTTTACGAATCGTACCGAAAATGCGTACGTAAACTTTACGGAACTCATAAAAATTACTGAAACCGAAATGCCTGAAATGATTCTTGGTATCGGTACAATTTATGATACCACCACGGCACAAAAATTTATTGACGCAGGTACAAACTTCATCGTAGCTCCTATAATGAACCCCGAAGTGGGTAAGGTGTGCCGAGCGGCAAACATTCCGTGGATGCCAGGCGTAATGACTGTTACCGAAATATACAATGCTCGCATGGCGGGTGCCGAATTTATCAAAATTTTCCCAGGCGATGTGCTGGGAGCGGGTTTTGTGAAAGCCCTTAAAAGCGGCCCCATGCCCGATGTTCAAATCATGGTCACGGGAGGGGTTTCGCCTACCGAGGAAAGTCTAAAACTTTGGTTTGGGGCTGGCACAACGGCCGTCGGTATTGGTTCGCAATTAGTACCAAAAGATGTCTTGGCAGCAAAAAATTGGGAAAAAGTAACCGAAATAGTAGGTAATGCTCTGCAGATTATTCGGGATTTGAAGTAGCACAATTCTCTAAATTGTGACACTTACACAATTCGGAGAATTGTGCTACAATCAAGCATAAACATTCAGTGCCGAAGCTACTTCACGGACACCAATAGCCATCATATTTGAGAGATGCGTAGTTACGTTTTCGGTAAACCCTTTGAGTTTGCGGAGGTCACTTCCCCAAAGGGTTTCGTTGCTCAAAACGGTATCAACTACATCACTTGCTTTCTGATTTTGCCATATTTCATAAAAATATCTTGCCGAATCGCACTGGATTGGGTAAAATATGCCTTCTTTCTCTCCGAAATATTTACCGTTTTCTTCCTTTACGACTTTCATGAAAAGCAAATATGCAGCAAAGCCACGGGTAAAATACTGTGGAACGGTGTCGAACTCTTTGTAATAATTGAGCAACAACGGTATATTACGTAGCTGCATTTTCATGGTGTATTGTAGCGTAATACTCAACCATTGATGCTCAAGGAAAGGATTGCGGAATCGGTCTAAAACCTCTCTCCCGTAGCGTTGGGCAATTTTTGCGTCTATTTTGTACGGAATTGCAGGGACAAGCTCCGACATCATCAGGTTTGTGACAAACTTTTCGGTCAAATCATCGGCTAAGGCTTCCTTGACGGTTTGAAATCCCGATAGAAAAGCCATGCCACACATCAGCGTATGGGTGCCGTTGAGCATACGAAGTTTCAGTTCACGGAATTGTTCAATATTTTTAGTAATCCTCACGCCCTCATCGGTTTCGGCAAAAGTCAAAACCTCTTTTATCTTTTCATCGCCCTGAATTGCCCAAAGTCGGTACGTTTCGGCCACAAGAAGAAGCTCATCTTCATAGCCTAAGTTTGCTTGAATTTTGGAAAGAGCTTCGCCTTTTGGTTTGCCAGGAACTATTCTATCAACGAGCGAATTACAGAATGAAATTTCGTCTTCGAGCCAATCAATAAATTGGGGAGATAGTTGATTGAAAACACAAAGTTTCAGAATGATTTTTTTTAGTTTATCACCGTTATTTATTACTAATTCGGTCGGAATAATCACAACGCCTGCTTGTTTTGCTCTAAATCTTTCGTAAAGCCAAGCCGTGAGTTTGGCAGGAAATGATGCGGGCGGAGATTGGTCAATACGCTCTTCAAGGTATTGCAAGCCAACTTCTGTAGTATTTGATATCACTACCTGAATATCAGCGTTTTGTGCAGTTTTAAGAATTTCGCTCCACTCCGATTGTGCCGAAAGTACCCGACTAATGGCCGAACTGATGATGTTATTTTCGGTCGCAATGCCTTTATCGATGCCCTTTACGCAAATCGTATAAAGGTTGTCTTGCTCGGCGAAACTATCCGCACTGCCCGAGTCGGTTGATTTCACCACCACCACTCGGCCATTAAAAACACCCTGCTTGTTTGCTTTGTCGATAAAATAATCACACAGCCCACGGAGCAGTACGCCCGTGCCGAATTGTAATACTTTTTCGGGTAATGCGAGTGTCGAATGGTCACTCAGTAATGCTTTGGATAGTTTCATCGGGTAAATTTCGTGAGAATAGAATTCAACAAAAGTACTTACTTTATCAGGGTTCGTCAAAAGAAATCAACCAAATAATGATACTTTTTTGTGAAATAATGATTTTTTTGGTAAATCCTATCATGATACTTTGCTATGATTTAGGCTTTACTGCTGGCTAAATTATAGCAAAGTATTGTTTGAAAAAAATAGGTCAAACAATTGAAACTCATGATTTTCCACAAATACCATTTTTTTTAATGAAAAAAATCGGCAGCATAGGCCAAAGACTAAGGCATCAAAGCGACTGACGTTCGGGATACTTTATTTATTTCCAAGTTGCCAAACTATTTTTCAAGAAAAACCTTAAAATATTGTGCTATCAAAAATGTAAAAGTAACTTTAAGCAATATTTACGAAATTATCTTCATCAGCAGTTCAAAACCAAATTATTTGAATGGAAACCTTATTTATTACTGACAAAATAAAAGACCTTTTACCAAAAATCAAGGCGTTCGTTATCAGCGAATTATACCCGCTCGAAACGACCGAAAATCTCGCCCATAACTTTTCGTACGTTGAGCCAATTTTGCAACAAAAGCGTGCATTAGTGAAGCAAGCGGGGCTTTGGGGCTTACACTTATCCCCCGAAGATGGCGGACTTGGACTGACCCTCTGCGAGTTTGGTCAGGTGAGTGAGGTTTTGGCAAGTTCGCCTTTCGGGCATTTTGTGTTTAATACCCAGGCTCCCGACATCGGAAACACCGAATTACTGCACAAATACGCCCCCAAGCACCTTAAAGAGCAATATTTAAAGCCTTTGATGGAAGGCGAAATCAGGAGTTGCTTCTCAATGACCGAACCCGAATTTGCGGGGTCAAACCCAACCCGTATGGGTACGATGGCCGTGAAAGACGGTGACGATTACGTAATTAATGGGCATAAATGGTTTACGTCGTCGGCTGATGGAGCGGCTTTTGCGGTCGTGATGGCGGTAACAAACCCCGATGCCGCTCCGCACAAACGAGCCAGTCAAATCATTGTTCCGCTCAATACTGAGGGCTTTAAATTAGTACGAAATATTCCAATCATGGGCCATGCGGGCGATAGTTGGGCAAGCCACGCCGAAGTGATTTATGAAAATGTACGAGTGCCACAGGCAAATCTCGTTGGGGCGGAAGGCAGCGGATTTTTGTTGGCACAAGAACGCCTCGGCCCAGGACGGATTCATCACTGTATGCGTTTCATTGGCATTGCCGAGCGGAGCTTCGACATGATGTGCCGCTATGCTGCTACCCGTGAAATGGCCGAGGGTGTAATGTTGGGAGAAATGCAGTTTATTCAAGGTTTTATTGCCGAAAGTAGGGCAGAAATTGACGCAACGAGGCTTTTGGTGCTACGAACTGCCAAAAACATTGACGATTATGGAGCATCGGCGGTGCGTGATGAGATTTCGATGATAAAGTTTTTTACGGCAAACATGATGTTGCGGGTAATCGACCGAGCTATCCAAACCCACGGGGCTTTGGGTATGACGAATGACATTTTGCTGTCGTACTGGTACGCCCACGAGCGAGCCGCCCGCATCTATGACGGTGCCGACGAAGTACACAAAACCGCACTGGCACGGGGTATTTTGAAGGGATACGGACTTGATACCAAGAAACGATAAAATTTTTTATCCGTGTCACGCACAGCGTGGCACGGAAACTACATTCGATATTTTCTAAACCATTTCCAGCACAATTCTGAACGTTGTGCCTTTATCAATCTGGGTTTCCTTCACAAAAAGTTTGCCTTCGTGATAATTTTCGATGATACGTTTTGCTAAGGTTAAGCCCAGTCCCCAACCACGTTTTTTGGTACTAAACCCTGGTCGGAATATTTTCCGAGCGTTGATTTTCGAGATGCCTTTGCCCGTATCTCGAATGTCAATCGCAATGTTGTTTTTGTTGATTTTTCTAATCGTAACAAACAATTCGCCGATGCCGCCCATGGCATCAACGGCATTTTTGGCGAGGTTTTCCACGACCCACTCAATGAGGTGTTTGTTGAGCTTAACATTCACATTATCAGGCAGTTGATTATCAAAATGCACCTTCACCTTAGTCGAAATCCGTCGGCCGAGATAGGTCAAAGTTTGCTCCACGAGTTCGGCGATGGGTTCATCACTCATCTGCGGAATTGAGCCAATATTTGAGAAACGGGTCGTGATTGTTTCGAGGCGTTTGACATCTTTTTCCATTTCGTCACCAATGCTGGTATCGAAATTTGGGTCGGAACGAAGCACTTCTACCCAAGCCATCAAAGCCGAAATCGGTGTGCCGAGTTGGTGAGCCGTTTCTTTAGCCAAACCCACCCAAACCCGATTCTGCTCGGCCTTGCGTGACGAACTGTATCCAATAAATGCCAATGAGCCAAACACCAAAAAAGTACCAATAAGAATATATGGAAAGTAACGTAACTGTCTTACTATCAGCGAATTACTATAATAGACATATCCTTTCTCTTGCCCAACTCGGAATTCAATTGGGGGGTGTTCTTGTCCCATCTTAGCAATTAAACCATACTGAAAATCTGACTTTTCTTGATTCTGCCACTTTCTATTTTTATCTTCTAATTCTGTGATATTTTCACTAATATCGGTTGGCTTGCCACTTAAAACAACAATCATTGGAACGGTTTCGTTGGCATCAAGCATTTCCTGAACGTAAGTATAATCACAAGTACTATTGGTTTGTTGCTCAATCGTAAAGCTAATTCCTGCCGCATACAGCTTTGCGTATTTTTTTTCTCGCTCCTCTACTTGCTTGCCGAGTTGATTGAAATAATACAAAACCCCAATGCCGATGGAAAGCAAAATGGCAATGGCCACAAATCGCCAACCCGTGATTTGCTCATAAATATTTATAAAAACTTCTCTTCTTGCCATAAAATATATTTTTCAAACTTGGTTTTACGATTAAAACTACGATTTTTCTGTTTTAAAATTGGCATAAATTACGCTATCTCAGAAAAATTATCTACAAAATTGGTACAAATTAACTTCCACCGCTTGTCAAACAGCCCAAAGCCTGCCGATTGACCCATTTATTTTTAAGCAAAAAACTTCGGTCGTACATTTATAACATCAAACAACAAAGTACCGAAGACGGTTGTAATTCTATAACGAAGATAAGCAGTCAAATACGCAGAGAAATTTGTATTTTTTTTAGATAAAGTATAAGTAAAATTAAAAATTGTTTAGAAAGATTCTAAATTATAAAATCTAATAAAAAACTATTCATTGATAAGTATTCTGACTGTAAATTTGCAAACTATTTCAAAACCAATGCACGGATTATTTAAAGCAATCACGATTTCGCACAAAAAAGCCCCGCTAAATGTCAGGGGTCAAATTGCACTAAACGAAGATGAGTCAAAAACCTTAATGCTAAAAATGCGTGAAGTTTTTGATCTTTCGGAGGTGCTTGTGCTATCTACCTGCAACCGTACGGAGGTTTACTATTGTTCCGAAATCGACTTGGGCGAGGACATTATTCGCCTCCTTGCGAGCCAAAAGATACTTGACTCATCTACGATTTTACCTTTCTTTGAAATAATCGCTGACCACTACGAAGCCGTGAGATATTTATTTGAAGTTTCGATGGGCTTGCACTCACAAGTAGTAGGCGATTTGCAGATTCCGAACCAAGTAAAACACGCCTATCAATGGACTGCTGATGTGCAAATGGCGGGACCGTTTTTGCACCGATTGCTACACACAATATTTTTTGCAAACAAAAAAATTGTGCAAGAAACTTCGTTTCGTGACGGAGCCGCCTCTACTTCGTATGCCGCCGTTGAGTTGATGGAAACTTTTTTGCCGATGCTCAATAATCCGAAGATTTTGGTGGTGGGTCTGGGCGAACTCGGTGAAGACGTTTGTCGAACCTTAGCCAGTAAAGGTTATAAAAATATCACTGTCACAAACCGCACCGCCGAGAAAGCTGAAAGTTTAGCCAATGAATTAAACTTTGGAATAGCTGATTATCAATTAGTTACAGAGAATATTCTGAATGCTGACATCGTTATTTCATCAGTACGTTGCGACTCCCCGATTATCACCAAAGAAACACTTAAAGATAAAACACCTGCCGTAAAATACTTGATTGATCTCTCGGTGCCGAATAGCATTGCGGCAGATATTGAGGAAGTTTCGGGCGTAATTTCCTATAATCTTGACGAGATTCAGAGCCGTGCCAATGCTGCTTTGCAACGCCGCATGGAAGCAATTCCGCAAGTATTGAGCATCATTAACGATGCCATCGGAGAGTTTGGAAATTGGTCACAGGAGATGGTTGTTTCGCCCACGATTCAGAAATTGAAAGGAGCTTTGGAACAAATCAGAAGAGAAGAAATGGCTCGTTTTGTGAAGGAACTTTCGGCGGAAGAAATCGAAAAAATGGAGCGAATCACGACAAGTATGATGCAAAAAATCATCAAATTACCCGTCATTCAATTGAAAGCAGCCTGCAAACGTGGCGAAGCCGAAACCTTGATTGATGTGTTGAACGATTTATTTAATTTGGAAAAACAGACTGCTTAAAACGTCGTACGGCAACGTAATTTCCGAAGGCTTTCACCACTTTTTTTACTTATTTCACTTCCCGATTATCAAGTGCCGCCTCAATCATGTACGCCACCGAAACGTCGTTGGACAGTAGCAGTTTTAGTAGCGGATTATCTCGCAAGAGCATAGCTTGAATGATTTCTCTGGTGCTAAGTCCTTTTTGGTGAAAAAACATTACTCTTCCGCCAAAATCCTCGAAATATTGCAGTTTTTTGGCCAGCATCGCTTTACCATCTTTCAACCGTGGGTGATGTCCGCAAAATAGCACATCAAAATCGTAGTTGAGTACCTTACGAAAAGCCTCCACTTGTGGCCAAAACTGCTCGCCTTTGCGAAAAAACCTGATTTTTACACCCACATACAAATCACCCGCAAAGAGCCAACCTTGATTTTGCTCCAAAAAAACGGTATGATCTTGGGCGTGACCTGGCGTAAAAATTGGCAATAATTTATGATTAGTCGTTTTGATAATACCTTGATAATCAGACATTTGCCCACCGAAAGGTTCTATTTTTCCGAACAAAAATTGCTCGTAGGGCAGCACCTCAAAACCCGCTCGGAGTTTTTGTTGCGTGAAAGGCTGGGCAAATACTTGGGCGTTGTGCTGCGTGGCTAATCGGGCGGTATTGCCCGAATGGTCTTCGTGCCAGTGGGTGAGTAAAATCTTGTCGATTTGCTTGTTGGCAAAGGTTTTCAAGACTTTGTTTTGGCACTTTGCTTGGGCGGTATCAATCAATACATTATCAAGCAGATAGCAATACACACTCAACCACGGCTTGCCAATGGGCGAATACCCAAAGCGGTACATTTCGACATCGGCAAATTTTTGGTGTTTGAGGTGCTGCATGGTGGTGGGGCGTAAAGAATAGTCATTTATTTTTTACGGGCATAAAAATAATGTTCTCAGGTTTTGGTAGAATTTAACCATTTTGGATATCGTGTTAAAAACGGTAATTCTATTTTGGCTGGCACAACGATTAAACAGTTAGTCGAACGCTCGCTATCATTTGCTAACATTCAAGCAAACGTATTTATTCAAGTTTTTCCCAGATTTTGTAAATAATTTTATCCTGCACTTCACTGTGCCAGTCCACATTTTCATTCCATTCATACTTAATTCCAACAATATCATCAGGAATACCTACAAAGATAGTATCATCTAAGTAGACTGGAATAACATCCCCGTTAGGTATTCTCTTTTTAAAGCAATCTCGTTCAAAGGTTGGCCAGATTTTATCTTTATGAAATGAATCAAGGAGGCAGACAACATATCTAGAATCATTTAAAAATATTCGTTCAAATTCCCTACTCCAAGCTTTTCCTAAGTAATTTGACTCGTAAAGCTCATCATAAAAAACAGTTACATCAATTTGCTCAAATTGCTCTGCAATATACTTTGCTAATTTTCTTTTTTCACCTGCGAAGGAGATCGCTATTTCAAATTCCTTAGTTTCAAAATCATCTCTAAACCCACAATCTTTTCTAATTTCTTCCCAATCAACATGTTTCATGTAATAAAATAACGCAGGGTCTTCAATAGCAAAATTTTTATTTTCTGAATTGTAAAAAAAGTAACGGCTACAAATTGGCTTTGAATCTAATAAAATATTTAATCTTCTCTCTTTTATACCATTAATACTGGCTTTCATTTCTTCGGTTGCATTTGCTAATTCATTCAAATCTACAATTGAACTATGCTGAGAGGAAATAAGTCGGAGTAATTTAAAATAAGGATCATTACTTGGTCGAAATCTTCGTCCCCTTGAAAACTCCTTAACTGGTTCTTTGTAGGTATGAGACAATTTTTTTACCATTGATTCTCTAATTTCAGAAAGATTAAAATTTACAAGTTTATAATCACTCTGAAATTCTATAATATCATTTTTCGTACATATTGTTTGACAAAGTGTCTGAGTTAACCAGTAATCTCCTTTACTCTCTTCATAAATACGATCAATATCTTCAAACTGAACATTTAATTTTTCTGACCCAAAATTAATTAAATCAGTAATATTTTCTTTACTTCCTGGTTCAATTCTATGTATACCGCATCTTTTAGCAATATCGTGAACCATATTTATCAGTGAAGCCCCTACTTGATTAATGCCTATGATTATTAATTTTGGAAGTTGCTCATCTTGTGTTTCAGCAGCAGTTTTTGCAATATCAGCTAAATTTTTTTGAAGTTCACTTGAAAGCCTGTGAAAATCATCAATGATATAATAACCTGACGGCTTGTTATTAATGACATCAATTATTCGTTCTAAATCATTGGTTTGTCTTGCTGTAAAATAATGAATTTCAATATCAGAAGAAAGATAATTAATAATACGCTTTGCTGTTGTAGTTTTTCCTGTGCCAGATTGGCCTTCAATGTATTACAGGTTTGCCTTTTCTCCTAATGTCCAAAAGTATTTCGTTATAATTTGGTGGCTTCACAAAAGTATATTGTGGAATCCCTTCGGTTACAAAAACTTCTTCTAATAATATTTTCATTATATTTTTTTTAGACGTTGTATTAAATTCTATGTAATTTTTACTAAATATATGGAACAGATGTTGGTATTTGCTTTGAAAAAGGTTTGTTTATAATGTGGTATCATCCGCTCTCCTTAATATTACCAAATAATGGTGCGGGTTGTTCGGCTGGGTTCAGTCGATGTGTCAGCCCTTTCAAAACGGCACTAACCAACTCACCTCATTACTCTGCAAAGTACTTACGTGTTGGGTAATCTATTGATTATCAGTTGATTATAGTATATTTTCTCAAAGAATGATTAAGAAAATACCTATATTTTTGCTTAAAAATTGGCGAGAAAATGATATTTTGAAGTACATCTCAAAATATAGAAGTGATAATTTTAGTTTTGACTAATTCCTGAAATTCGGGTTTTAAATAAATATTTCTTTTTGTCAAAATCTCATCAGAAGTATATTGCCCTATTAAATGAGTAACGAAATATCCCTTTTTATCAGTGCTTTTCGTTAGCATTTCTGGTGTAATTTCTACGGTATATTTTGGAAAATGATTTTTGGTACTCATCAAAACAGCGTAAAAGAAATCCTCGTCCTCAAATAAATCATTGTTTGAAATAACTAATGCAGGGTGGGGCAGAAAACGCTTATTGGGCATTTGAAAGTTTACTTCAACTATTTCCCATTGATTAACCCTCATAATTATTTAATGATTTCGCCATCATTTTCTTGCCTCTTTTTAAAAAATAATTTCTGTAATCGTCTGCCGTTAGAGAATCTAACTCATCTTCGGTTTCTTTTTCAATAACGAATTTTTTATCAGCCTTTTCCCATTCTTTTATTGGAATTTGTATCTGAACAAATTTACGAAACCCCTTCTTATCGGTTAAATATTGCAAAGTCATAATTGTCTGTTTTTATTCTGCAAATAAACATCTTTTCAATGAAAATAATTGTTTCACTGCATAATTTTATTGGTAAAATGCCAAATGGTATCACTCAACTAATCCGACTCCAATTAGTTTCATTGCTGCGTAGCGTACTGACGTGCTGGCTAATCGGTTGATTATCAGCCGATTGCAGTTCGGGGTCGCTGTCCAGAATTTCTATGACGGCCTCACGGGCGTACTTCAAAATCTCGCCATCTTTGGCCAAATCTGCCACTTTCAGGTCTAACATTCCGCTTTGTTGCGTGCCTGCCATATCGCCTGGCCCACGCAGCGATAAATCAACTTCCGAAATCTCAAAACCATTCGTTGTCCTGACCATTGTGTTCATGCGGAGGCGGGTATCGGCACCCAATTTTTGGTCGGTCATCAAGATACAATACGACTGCTCGGCTCCACGTCCCACCCGTCCACGTAGCTGGTGCAACTGCGAAAGCCCAAAGCGATTGGCACTTTCAATGACCATCACCGAAGCATTTGGCACATCAACGCCCACTTCGATTACGGTCGTGGCAACCAAAATTTGGGTTTCTTTATTTTTGAAACGCTGCATTTCGTAGTCTTTTTCTTTCCAGCCCATTTTTCCGTGTACGATACTCAACGGATACTCGGGAAACGCCCTCGAAATACTTTCGTAGCCGTCCATGAGGTTCTTGAACGACAGCGTTTCGGACTCTTCTATGAGCGGATAAACAATATAAATCTGCCGACCTTTCTGAATTTCGCTTCGCATAAACTCAAATACCCGTAGGCGGTCGGAGTCGTATTTGTGCAGCGTTTTGATGGGTTTTCGCCCTTTTGGCAGTTCGTCAATCACCGAAATATCCAAATCGCCGTAGAGTGTCATGGCCAGCGTTCGGGGAATCGGCGTGGCGGTCATTACTAAAATATGCGGCCTGAAATTTTGATTTTTGTCCCAGAGCCTCGCCCGTTGAGCCACGCCAAAGCGGTGCTGTTCGTCAATGACACACAGCCCCAAGTTTTTAAACTGTACGTGGTCTTCGAGCAAGGCGTGCGTGCCAACGATAATATTTATGCTGCCATCGAGCAAACCTGCATCAATTACTCGGCGTTGTTTTTTGCCCACCGAACCCGTGAGTTCGACGATTTTTAGCCCCATCAAATCTGCAAACTTTTTCAGCCCTGTGTAGTGTTGGTCAGACAATATTTCGGTCGGGGCCATCAAACACGCTTGGGCTTCATTGTCCAGAGCCAAAAGCATCGTGATAAACGCCACAATCGTCTTGCCACTACCCACATCGCCTTGCAGCAAGCGGTTCATTTGCTTGCCCGAACGCATATCGACAAATATTTCACGAATCACTTTCTTTTGGGCGTTGGTTAGTTCAAAGGGTAAATGTTTCTGATAAAATTCGGTCAGAAGAGCCGTTTTGTCAAAAACCTGTCCTGCGTAATCGTGCTTTCTGATGAGTTTTTGCTTGATGAGCCGAAACTGGTTGTAGAATAATTCTTCAAATTTCAGCCGTCGGGTAGCCTGCCGAAGTGCCTCCTGATTGATGGGTAAATGAATGTGATAAATGGCTTCTTGCTTCGAAATCATGCGGTATTTTTGCACCAACGAAGCGGGTAGCGTTTCCCGAATATTGGTCACGGCCGACTCCAAAAGTGTCCGCATCCATTTGCTAATCTGCTTACTATCAACGTATCGCTTGCGAAGTTTATCCGTTAGTGGATAGACCGCTTGTAGATGCCCCACCCGTTCGTTTTCGGGCGTGAGAATATCCATATCGGGGTGCTGGATTTGCCAAGTTCGATTGAAAAGGCTTGGTTTTCCATAAATCACGTAGTCGCCTTGCAGCCGAAGGTTTTTTTCCATCCACGTAATTCCCTGAAACCACGTGAGTTCGAGTGTGCCAGTACCGTCAGTAAATTGCCCGACCAAACGAGCTTTTGCCCCCTCTCCGATTTTCTCCCAGGAGCGAAGCCGACCTTTGATTTGAGCGGCCGCCATGGTTTCGTTTAAATCACAAATTTGGTGAAACTGTGTACGGTCTTCGTGCCGAAATGGGTAATATTCTATCAAATCACCGAAAGTAAAGATGTTCAATTCTTTGTTGAGAATCTCGCCTTTCGCTGGGCCGACACCTTTCAGAAATTCTATTTTGGTGTCGAAAAAAGATGTTTTACGCTCGCTCATACCCGCAATTTAGTGGATTTAGTAAATTTGAACAATTTTTTTTTGAAAATCAAACAAAACCCACTACATTTGTGGTTGTATTAAGAAATGGAGTTTGTAGCTCAGTCGGTTAGAGCATCGGTTTGTGGTACCGAGGGTCGTGGGTTCGAGCCCCATCATTCTCCCAAGAAAGTAGAAGTCTGTCTTTTTTAAGGCAGACTTTTTTTATTGGTTTGTCGTACCGACGATTTGCAATTAATAAAAAATCTTGGTAAGAATGGTTATCTTTACTTACGGTTTTCCTACAAAAATATTACTTTCCGATAAACCCGATTAAAATCGGATTCTATAATAATTATCTGACTTTCATCTTCTTAAAATGACGACTTAAGTCGTCTAAGTAGAAAATAATATTCCGATTGTTATTACAGAATCCGATTTTAATCGGGTGGTTTGAGAAAATTATTTTTATAGGAAAACCGTGTATCTTTACTTGAAATTTGGTGTTTTTAAGCACATTTACTCTTTAAGCTCATGCAGTACAATTCCAATATTCTGACTATTGTTTTGCTAATCGTTCAGAAACTTGCCTTTGCCCAAAGCCCTTACGCAATGGTGCTCGGCGTGGCACAAGATGGTGGTTTTCCGCAGGCAAACTGCCAAAAGGAATGTTGCAAAGCAGTTTTTGCTCAAAAAACCACCAAACAGTATGTATCTTGCCTTGCCGTGATTGACCCGATTTCGGGCGATAAATGGATTTTTGATGCCACGCCCGATTTTACGCAACAGCTACATTTGCTCAACCAAGAAAGTACGTCAGGCAAGCTCAGTATTTTTCTGACCCACGCCCACATCGGGCATTATACGGGTATTATGTATTTGGGGCGAGAGGCCATGGGAGCAAGTAAAACGAAGGTCTATGCCATGCCCAAGATGAAAAATTTTATTGAGCAAAATGCCCCATGGAGTCAGTTGGTAGCTTTACAAAACGTTGATTTACAGGCGATTAAGGCCGACTCAATAATAACGCTTAACGAACGAATCAGCGTACAGGCATTTCGAGTGCCGCACCGTGATGAATTTTCGGAAACCGTTGGTTATAAGATATTTACGCCTAACAGAAGCCTGATTTTTATACCCGATATTGACAAATGGCAAAAGTGGAATCGTAGCTTAGAAGAAACCATAAAATCGGTTGATTATGTGTTTCTTGATGGTACGTTTTATCGAGATGGTGAAATCAATCGACCGATGAGTGAAGTGCCGCACCCATTCGTAACCGAAACAATGGATTTATTGAAAAACCTTTCGACTACCGAAAAAGGCAAGGTACATTTCATACATTTTAATCATACAAATCCCGTAATGAACCCAAAATCGGTGGAAGGGCGGGTCGTAAAACAGCGTGGTTTTCGAGTGGCTTTTCAGGGGCAGAAAGTTGAGTTATGATGGGTAGAATTGGGTTTATAATTCGTCATAACCGGTGGTTGTTACTCACTTGTGGCGAATAATAAAAAGGCATAATTCGCCCTAATTTCATTACATTGGGGGCGAACCATAATATTTTTGTCAGTGTGAATTTTCCGTTGAAGTTCTTAAAACTCCCCTTTCAATCGAACCGCCGAAACGGGAGGGGTCTGACTTGGATAGCCGTCGGCGGGTCGGACCGCCGATGCGGAATGTTTTTGATATATTTTGCAACGGATTACTTACAGCAACAAAGATAATAAAACTTGGTATCAACAAATACAGGCACATACGTTCAAAAATGACTTGAATATAATGAGCAATGATTTAATGCCAGTTGTGGGTTGTAATCAAGGAAAATTTGTACCACACTTTTTTTAAAAGCATCGAACCAGAAATCAAAGAAAAATTAGATTATCTAACGCAATATCTTGCATAAACCCTACGCCGAATTTCGGCTCGCATTGATGTTGCCAAACAACGACCGAGTAACCATTTTTTCGTAAATCAATCGGAGCGTTTCGTCTTCGGTTTCTTCGATTTTCTGTAAAGCGTACTGCTGAATCGTGAGCAACGGTAGCACAATATTCTCCCGATAATTGATGGATAGCTTGCTCAACTCTTCCGACTCCATCAATGCTTGCTGACCCGATACCAAAAGCATATTTTTTACAGTCAAAAGGTATTCTTCGTGGAGTATTTTCCAAAAATCACCGTATTCTGCATCGTTTTTCATGTAATATGTCAGTGGAAAATAACTCTTGGTGAGTGCCATCATGCTATTTTCCATCAAAGTTTTGAAGTAAAGCGAACTTTCGTAAAGCAATTTTAAATCTTCCAAACGCCCCTCTTCGATTACTTTTTGAAGAGCCGAACCGAAGCCAAAATAACCTGGCACATTTTGTTTCAACTGGCTCCACGAACCCACAAACGGAATGGCTCGTAAATCGGTCAATAGTAACTTTTTGCCCGAACTACGTTTGCTCGGACGACTACCGATGTTGGTCAAACCGTAATATTTCAAGGGGCTTTTGTTTTCGAGATACGACACAAAAAGCGGGTGTTCCTTCAACTCAAAATATTTTCTTACGCCCTCTTCGCCGAGTTCGTCAATCAGATTTCGTTCTTTTTTATCAATAATCGACCTGTCGTCTTGAAAAACGTCGTTGATAATGCCCGCCGAAAGTAATTGCTCAAAATTGAACATCGCCTGCGAGCGTGAGCCGTACATCGACGTAATGGTTTGTCCCTGAATCGTAATCTGGATTTCGTTATTAGCAATCGTTGGGCCTTGTGAGGCATAAAACTGGTGCGTTTTGCCACCTCCACGGGCGGGCGGACCACCCCGACCGTCAAAAAACATTACTTCGATTTGGTGTTTTTTTGATATTTTACTCAAATTTTCTTTGGCCTGATAGATTTCCCAGTTGGCTTTCACGTAACCGCCATCTTTTGTACCGTCCGAAAAACCAAGCATAATCGTTTGCTGATTTTTGCGGTGAGCCAAGTGCTTCTTGTAAAATGGCAAAGCGTACAGGTTTTTCATGGTTTCTTGCGAACCGTCCAATCCTTCGATGGTTTCAAATAAGGGCAACACATCAACATTGACTTGCTCTGCTTTATAGCCGCAAAATCTGAACAAAGCTAAAACTTCCAGAACTGAAAAAACCGAGGTCGAATTGCTAATAATATAACGGTTACAGGCTTTTTCGCCATTTACGGCTTGGATTTCCTGAATCGCCCGAACGGTGCGAAAAGTATCTTTCGTGAGGGCATCTTCAAAGTCATCTTCATTGATTGTGAGTTCTCGTTCGGTCAAAAAATGCAGTTTTTCGGCATCGTTCCACTCGGCATAATCACTTGCAGAAATACCGTATTTTTGATTGATTTGCTGCATTACGCTTCCGTGAATACTGCTATCTTGCCGAATATCCAAACTCGCAAAGTGCAGTCCGAAAAGTTTCACTTGCTGAATAAATCGATCAAAAATATCCAAAAATACCGAATTATGCTTCGTAATGAGCAGCGTTCGTACTTCGTAAAGGGCGGTGAGGAGTTCGTCAAGCGTCAAATCATTTTTCAAGCCGTTCATGTTGGCATAAATCCTATTGCTGATTTGGGTCAGCAACGGCATGATTCCTTTGAAGGTCAATCGGCGACAAATTTCCTTGAAATCATTATAATAACACTTCAAGATATTACTCCGAAGTTCAATCGCCACCCGTTTTGAAATTTCAGCCGTTACAAACGGATTTCCGTCACGGTCGCCACCTGGCCAAAAACCAAGCTCCAAAACGGGACTAAAACCTTGTTCGTTTTCAGGGAAATAGTTATTGAGTTTTTCATGGATTTCGCCAATAACCTGGTAATACACGTGGCGGAGATAAAATATGATACTCTGGGCTTCGTCGAATGGCGTAGGTTTTATTTCATTAATAAAAGGCGTTTTGCCTAATTGTTGCAGCAAAGCATCAATGCCGTTGATGTCATTTTTGGGAATCAATGCTTCCAAATCTTGAATGATTCGTAGCACACTATTTGGGTAAAATTGCGTTGGGTGTGCCGTAAAAACGATGCGAACTTTGAAGTTTTTGAGTTTTTGTTGTACTTCTGCCAGTTTGTTTTGCTGGGTTGCCAAATCGAGCGTATGTTGCAGCGTACCTTTGCCGTTGAGGGGCGTTAGTTTTTCAAAAGCCGAATCTTCGATGCTATCAAACAAAACCACCTGCCGCTCAATGTAAGTAATGAATCGAAAAAGTAAATCAATTTTCTCTTTTTCGTCCTTAATCGAGGTATATTGCTTAAAAAAAGCATCAATGATGGCTTTCGGCTCGTTGCCTTGTTCAAAGCCCATCTCCGACAAATCGTGCAAAAAAGGCATCAGTTGCCCAATTTTTGTCATTTTGTCATAAGGTAATCTCGAAAAAAGGGTATTAAAAACCAAGTATTTGTTATGAACCTCCTGTGTAAAAATCGATTCGATTGAGTTTTTTGGCATTGCTTTGCGGGTATTTTTGTTTTAGTCAAACGAAATACGTAAAAACATACTGCATTTTGATACTTAAACCGAATAAAGTTTGGCTTTTCTTGAAAAAATTAAAATTTTTCATAACAAAAAACAAAAACGAGGGATAGTTTGCCTAAAACGCTTCACTGTTAAGCAAATACCCAAGCGGTAAATGGCGAGATTTATTGGCAAGGACATCATTCACAAACCGTTTGCGGTAGTGAGCGGGCGTTGTTTGGGTATATTTTTTGAAGGTTTTGGTAAAATGATTATGGTTATTGAAGCCACACGAAAAGCAAATATCGGCAATATTTGTGTCAATCGTTTGGAGGAGTTTTTGGGCTAATTCAATGCGTTTTTGGTTGATGTATTCGATGGGCGTAATGCCAAATTGCTGCTTGAAGCACCGATAAAAATTCGGCTCACTCATGCAGGCTTTTTCGCTCAATTCTTTCACCGAAATACTTTTATAAATATTTTCGTGAATGTACTTAACCGCAAACGAAAGCCGATTCCAATGAACGTTTTGTTGGTAATTGTCAAGCAAAATCGTGCGGGCTTTGGTTTGCATTAGCCTGATTATCAACTCTTTAAGCACCAAATCAGCAAAAACATCTTTGGCAGTATTGTTTTCAGTAAAAATATAAACCAAGTGCGAAACAAGTTGATTGATACCGCTATCGTTGGTCAAATAAAAATTCGTTTCCGTAAAACTCCACCCTTTGCTATCATCAATTAGGGGGAATCGCTCGTTCAATTCATCAGTAATTTTTCGGATTTGGGGTTGCGAAATCGCCAATGCCAAACACTGCGTTGGATTGTCTTCTCGTGCCTCGGGAAAATCAATTTGCATCGGTTCGTGGCTCGGCACAATGACCGATTCGCCAGGCAAAAACGCAAACGAAGGTAAGCCCGTCAGGTGCATTACTTTCTTGCCCCGAATCATGCTCGCCAACACGGGATTTGAAAACTGCAAGGCAACTTTTTCTGCCGTTTTGTGGGTTTCATAAATATTCAATTCGGCATTATCAAGCGTGTAAGCAGTGCGGTTTTCAACCAAATCTACTAATTTTCGGTGCTGTTGATGGTAGCTAATATCAAAATATGAAGGCATTTCGGTAGAATTGATAGAATAGTTGTTTTTATTTACACGATTGTTCAAACCATCAAAGTACGCAATGTGTTTGATTTGTATAATTTTTGGTACAATTTTAATAATAATTTTGGTTATTATCAGTTTTTCACACATAATTTAATGAAATACCCAATTTACATGGACTACAACGCCACCACGCCACTCGATAAAGCGGTGCTGGAAACGATGTTGCCCTACTTGACCGAACATTTCGGCAATGCCGCCAGTGGTTCGCACGCATACGGCTGGAAAGCCGCCGAAGCCGTGAACGTGGCTCGCCAAAAAATTGCTGACTTGCTGGGTGCGTCCGAAAAAGAAATTGTTTTTACCAGTGGAGCTACCGAATCTATCAATTTGGCACTTAAAGGCACTTTTGAGGCATTTTCCCACCGAGGAAACCACATTATCACCGCCAAAACCGAACATAAAGCCGTACTTGATACCTGCCAACATCTCGAAAAATTGGGAGCCGAAATTACCTATTTAGATGTCGATTCGGAAGGAAATATTTCCTTAGAAAATCTCGAAAAAGCGATTAAAAAGGAAACAATTTTGATTTCCTGCATGGCAGCCAACAACGAAACGGGCGTGATTTTTCCTGTCAAAGAAATTGCTCAAATTGCACATCGGCATAATATTTTGTTTCATTCTGACGCTACGCAAGCCATCGGAAAAATCCCGTTTGATGTGGTCGAAAATGACATTGATTTGCTGAGTTTTTCGGGACATAAAATATACGGGCCAAAGGGCGTTGGGGTTTTGTTTGTCCGAAAAAAGACACCCATCACTGCCCAGCAAGACGGCGGAAAGCACGAGCGGGGTATGCGGTCAGGCACGCTCAATGTGGCAGGTATTGTTGGCATGGGACAAGCTGCCGAAGTTTGTCAAAACTCTATGTTTAATGAAGTTACACGACTAAGTATTTTGCGAGATAAATTAGAGCAAGAAATCTTGAAAAATGCACCAAATACCCAAATAAATGGCAATTTGGGGCAGCGTTTGCCCAATACGAGCAATATCAGCTTTGGCAAAATTGACGGTGAAAACCTCCTAATGAACCTCAACGAAATAGCCGTTTCTAATGGTTCGGCTTGCAATTCAGCATCAACCGAGCCGAGTTATGTACTCAAAGCAATGGGACTAACCGATGATTTGGCGTACGCTTCGGTACGGTTTAGTTTGGGCAAAATGACTCAAGAAAGCGATATTGAAACTGTCATTAGTCACGTTGTAAAAGTAGTGGAAAAAATGCGGTAATTGTTTATTAGTGATTGAAGACGACACCAATTTAGCAGTTGCGTGAAGTGAAAAAATTGATAATTGTTCATTGATAATTGAAAAAATGCCTTTTTACCGAATTTACATGAAAGAAATAAAGCAAATAACGGAGGCTTACCAAAATATTGATTTTAGTAAAACCCGAGCCGCCTTAGCTACGGTCGTGCGGGTGGTTGGTTCGTCGTACAGGCGTACGGGAGCCAGAATGTTGGTCATGGAATCGGGCGAGTGGATTGGCGGAATAAGTGGCGGTTGCTTGGAAGGTGATGCCTTGAAAAAAGCCCGTTTGGCAATGTCGCAAAAAAAAGCAACTTTGATTACTTACGACACCACCGACGACGACCCTTATCAAATCGGTGTGGGGCTGGGTTGCAACGGAATCATTGATGTGCTAATCACGCCGCTCGACCCGCAGAATGAAAACAATGCCGTTCGACAACTTCAAAGCTGCATCGACCAACGCACGCCAAACTTAGTCGTTACGGTAACATATTTGAGCCAAAAACAAGCAAATATCGCTCTGGGAGAAGTTTTTCGCTTTGATGAAGAATTACATTTTCAAGAAATTTTTCCTTTAAAAGAGATTCAAGCAAGCGTTTTGGGTGAAATTCAAGATGCCTTAAAAAACACAAAATCAGTAGCAAAAGAATATATTTTGACTGATGGAACAAAGTTAAATTTATTTCTTGAAGTCATTCCGCCCGCTATTCAGTTGTGCATTTTTGGGAGTAATTATGACGTATATCCGATGGTACGGGCGGCCAAAGAATTGGGTTGGCGGGTGGTTTGTGTTTGCAATCCTGCCAAAATGCACGCCTCGCTTTTTGAGCTTGCCGATGAAGTTGTACCCAAAGATACTGTACCAACGATTGATGCCTTCACTGCCGCAATTTCGATGTGCCACGACTACGAAAGTGACTACCGAAACCTACAAATGCTCTTGAAAACCAATATTTCATATATCGGACTTTTAGGGCCAAAAAAGCGGACGATTAAAATGTACGACCGCATGACCGAAGAAAATATTTCGCTTACTGATGAACAAGAAAACCGCATTTATAGCCCCGTGGGCTTGGATATTGGTGCCGCCACGCCCGAAGAAATAGCGATGTCGGTTTGTGCCGAAATCCGAGCCGTGTTTTCAGGGCGTGAAGGCAGCCGATTGAAATTGAGAAGTAAACCGATTTATGAAAATTAACAGCAACGCTGGCAGAGCAACGCTGGCAGGGTTCAAAACCCCTGCCAGCGTTAATCTACTTCCCAAATCTACATTTGATAGAATACTTCCATTTTTTTATACAATTCTTCCATAATTTATTGGTTTTTCTAAATATTTTTGTGAAATGCTTAGAAATAGTTGTCTTATTCAAAGTTAATGTTTAATTTTCATTGCTTTTAAATCAATCGTACGCTCATGGATTTAGTTGGTTCTCATGTTTTGCAAGCCCCCGTTCAAAAAGTATGGGATTTGATTTTAAACCCCGATTTTTTGGCGAAAGTTACCCCAGGGATTTCACGCCTCGAACAAGAATCGGGCGACCTCTACAAAGCCATTGCCGATATTAAAATTGGTCCCGTTCACGGAAAATTTGAAGGCTCGGCCGAACTAACCGATAGAGTCGAACATGAAAGTTTTGTGTTGAAAATTACCCAAAATAGTAAAATCGGCAACGTAGAGGCAGATATTAAGATGAACATGAAAACCACCGAAAATAATGAAACCGAACTTTCGTTTGCAGGCGTGGCGAATATGTCGGGGCTTTTGGCTCGTACGGGTAACCGTGTGATGTCGGGCGTGGCGAATACCCTCACCAAGCAGTTTTTCTCGAATTTTGAAAAAGAATTGAAGCATCATTTGTAGAAAAAAATAGGTTAATGTGCAAATGTGGTCAATTTATAAATGTATTTAATATATTGACTATACAACAATTACGTGTAAAAAAATGGGTGTAGGACAAGACTACAATAATTATAGACCACAGAGGAAACTGAGAAAATACCACAGAGAAAACAGATTTTTGCTCAATATTTTTTCAATTTTCCTTTTATGCTCTGTGGTATTTCCTCCGTTTTCTCTGTGGTAAAAAAAACTTATCCTACACCCAAAAAAATAGTAAATGGTACATCTGAAATCGTAAATTATTCAACGCTAGAAATATAACTATGGCAGAAAAAGTAAACATCACCGTAAATGGCATCAAACGCTCTGCAACCGTAGAAGGACGCACACTCTTGGTGCATTTCCTGCGAGATACTCTCGGACTCACAGGCACGCACGTTGGCTGCGACACTGGCAGTTGCGGAGCTTGCACGATTCATTTAGATGGCAAAGCCGTGAAATCTTGTACCATGTTGGCAGCTCAGGCAAGTGGAAAGAAAGTAACCACCATCGAAGGCATGGCAAATGGTGACGAGATGCACCCTTTGCAAGAGGCATTTAAAGAAAAACACGGTTTGCAGTGCGGCTACTGCACGCCTGGCATGATAATGTCGGCCGCCGATTTGTTGAGCCATAACCCAAATCCGAACGAAAAAGAAATCAGAGAGGGTTTGGAAGGCAACTTTTGCCGCTGTACGGGCTACCATAATATAGTAGAGGCAATCCAAGAAGCCGCCGAAAAAATGTCAGTACTTGCCTATTAGTTAATCAAGTTAATAGTGTTGAGTACCGTTGCTTAACTGAACCGAATAGATTCGGGACTTATTACCCGACAGCACCTTCTCGAAAGACTACTTAGGTGGTAGTTGCACATTCTTAACGCTTAATTTTACATTCTTAATTAAAAAAAATCAATGAGTAATAAATATATTGGTCAATCAGTCCGACGGACGGAAGACAAACGATTTCTCACGGGTCAAGGTAGATATACCGATGATATCGTGCTACCAGGCATGGTCTATGCCTACATTTTGCGTAGCCCTTACGCCCACGCCCGCATCAAAAGCATCGACACCACGAAGGCATTAGCCATGAAAGGTGTGGTAGCGATTTATACAGGAAAAGATTTTGAAAACATCAATGGCGTGCCTTGCGGCTGGCAGGTGAATTTCAAAAATGGCGAAACCATGCGTGAGCCGAAGCACCCACTTTTGGTACTTGACAAAGTAAAACACGCTGGCGATGGCGTAGCGATGATTATTGCCGAAAGTAAAGGCATTGCCGTTGATGCCGCCGAAGAAGTTGAGGTAAAATACGAAGTTTTCAAGGCAGTGACAAACCCAAGAGAAGCGGCAAAGCCCGATGCTCCAAAGGTACACGACGAGTTTCCTGATAATGTTGCCTTCGACTGGCAAATCGGAAATGACAAAGCGGAAGTTGATGCCGCAATGGCAACCGCCCACCACATCACCAAATTAGATTTTACTAATAATCGTGTTGTGCCAAATGCCATGGAGCCTCGCAGCTACATTGGTGATTATGACAACGCCTACGACAAATATACACTCTATACTTCTACCCAAAATCCCCACTTGATTCGCTTATTGATGTGTGCGTTTGTGTTGGGTATTCCCGAGCATAAAGTACGGGTGGTTGGACCAGACGTGGGCGGTGGTTTTGGTAGTAAAATCTATCATTACACCGAAGAGGCCCTCGTAACTTGGGCAGCCAAGCAATTACGCCGACCTATTAAGTGGACTTCCGACCGATCGGAGGCATTCTTGACCGACGCTCACGGACGTGACCACGTTTCTACTGCCGAAATGGGTTTTGATAAAGAAGGCCAGATTGTTGGTTTACGTATCAAAACCTTTGCCAACGTTGGAGCGTATCTCTCAACTTTTGCGGCAGCCGTACCAACCTATCTGCACGGAACGCTCCTGCAAGGCGTTTATACCACGCCCAAGATTCACCTCGACATGACTTGCGTATTTACGCACACAACTGCCGTGGACGCTTACCGTGGTGCGGGTCGCCCCGAGGCAACTTATTTGCTCGAAAGATTAATGGACGTTGCGGGACACGAAATAGGCATTGATCCTGCCGATTTGCGTTTCAAAAACTTCATTCCTCCTTTCGATGGTGTAAATCAACCAGGCTACCAAACTCAGGTAGCGTTGCAATACGATAGCGGAAATTATCATGCGACACTCGAAAGGGGTCTTGAAATGGTCGGTTATGCTAATTTTAAAGAAGAGCAAGCCGAAGCCCGCAAGCACGGAAAACTACTCGGAATCGGCTTCTCGACCTACGTTGAGGCTTGCGGCATTGCTCCATCAGCGGTTGTGGGTTCGTTGGGAGCAAGGGCTGGATTATTTGAATCTGCCCAAGTGCGGGTTCAGCCAACGGGTAAAGTCAATGTCTATACGGGTTCGCACTCGCACGGACAGGGACACGAAACAACTTTTGCCCAAATCGTTGCCGACAAGTTCGGTATTCCGTTGGCTGATGTCGAAATCATTCACGGAGATTCAGATTCGGTTGCTTTCGGCATGGGAACTTACGGCTCACGCAGCCTTGCCGTTGGTGGCAGTGCGATTGTGAAAAGTATTGAAAAAGTCCTTGAAAAGGGAGCAAAAATAGCCGCCCATAAATTGGAATGTTCGGCAGATGACCTTGACTTTGCCGATGGAAAATGGACGGTAAAAGGTACTGACAAATCGCTTAGTTTTGGTGATGTTGCCCTCACAGCCTACGTCCCGCACGTTTATCCTGCTAACTTAGAGCCAGGTCTTGACTTTTCGAGTTTTTACGACCCCGCCAATTTTACCTATCCGTTTGGTTGTCATATTGCCGTTGTGGAAGTTGATGAAGAAACGGGCAAAGTAACCATGAAGCGTTTTATAGCAGTTGATGATGTCGGAAATGTAATCAATCCGATGGTGGTCGATGGGCAAATTCATGGTGGATTGGCTCAGGGAATTGGTCAGGCATTGCTCGAAGGAGTGATTTATGACGAAAACGGTCAGCTAACCACGGGAACATACATGGATTATGCCATGCCCCGTGCCGATGACCTTCCGATGTTTGAAACTGACCGCAAAATTACGCCTTGCCCACACAACCCACTGGGTGTGAAAGGTGCGGGCGAAGCAGGAGCAATTGGCTCAACGCCCGCCGTGGTCAATGCCGTGATGAACGCCACTTGGCACTTGGGCGTGCGTGATTTGGAAATGCCCCTCACGCCCCAAAGAGTCTGGAAAGCAATGAATCATAAATAAAAATGTAGAGTTATGAGTGCTGAGTTAAATGAATTCAGCACTAACTCATAACTCAGCACTCTAAACTCATAACTCTCAAAAGATGCTACCAAATACAGTAGATTATTACAGAGCCAAGTCGGTTGATGATGCCCTCAAAGTGTTGAAGGCAAATCCTGAGGCAAAAATATTGGCAGGCGGACATAGTCTGATTCCCGCCATGAAATTGAGGTTGAATAGCCCTCCGATGGTGATTGATATTGCCAACTTGAAAGACCTAAATTATATCAAAGAAGTTGATGGCAAAATTTGTATCGGGGCAATGGTTACGCACGCCCAAATTGCGTCATCGGCACTTATCAACAAAAAACTACCGCTTTTTTCGGAAACAGCCGACCTCATCGGAGATGTGCAGGTGCGTAACATGGGAACTCTCGGAGGTAGCATTGCCCACGCCGATCCATCGGCTGATTGGTCAGCCGCACTTTTGGCAGCTAATGCTTCGGTGGTGGTGAAGAGTAGCAAAAAAAGCCGAACAATCAGTGCCGTGAAATTTTTTACGGGCTTTTTTACAACCGCTTTGGCAGAGGGCGAACTCGTTACCGAAATCCAAATTCCGAGTCCAGCAAAGGGTGTAAAAATGACTTATCAAAAATTCATGCAACCCGCTTCTCGCTTTGCGATTGTGGGTTGTGCGGCAATGATAAAGATTGAAAACGGCATCGTTACTGACGCAAATATTGCTTTTACGGGCGTTTCTGATGCTCCGTTTCGTGATGCAGGTGTCGAAAAAGCCATCAAGGGAAAAGCTGCCACGGCCGAAAATATCGCCAATGCCGCATCAAAAGCAGCCGCAGGAATCAGCATCAACGTTGATCATTATGCCGACGAAGAATACCGCCAGCATTTAGCAACGGTCTATGCCAAAAAAGCTCTCACAGCCGCTTGTGCGTAATATTTTGTAATTTTATTAGTCATAAAAAAGCACAGTTTTCGATGAAGACTGTGCTTTTTTATGCCGTTGTCTGTGTCCTCACCATAGCCGTCAGGTTAGGAAGTTGCTTCGGAGAAGCATAACCTTTGTAGTAACTGATTATCAGCGAGTTACGAGGCTTCGGAGAAGCCTAACATTAATTTTAAGGTTGGGCTTCTCCGAAGCCTAAACGTC
>JANNEN010000492.1:0-7442 GCA_031378715.1 Emticicia sp. | reverse complement strand
GAAATGTTTAAATGGTTGGCTACCGAAACCGACAATGATTTGATAGTTGAAGTAGCAGCATTTGTAAAAAAACATACTTTTAAGAAAAGCGAAGAAGATTTTTTCAAGCCAATGACTGATGAGGAATATTATCAGAAAGTCAAGCGTGCAGTAGAAAGTGCGGACAACGGTCGAGTAATTTCCACTGCTGAGTTGAGAAAGAGGGCAAAAACTTGGAGCAAATGAGAATAGATTGGACTTTGGATGCAGAAAACGACTTGATTGGCATATCGGATTATATTCAGAATAAAATTAATTCAGTTAGAGCTAACAAATTGATTGATAAAATAATTAACAAGGCTGAATTATTGGAAAAATTCCCTCAGATGGGTTCTATTGAAAATAATTTGGCAGTCGAGCGTTTCAAAGTACGATATTTGATTGAGGATAAGTACAAAATTCTTTATCGAATAAATGCAAGCCAAGGAATTGTTGAAATCTTAGCAGTTTTTGATACTCGACAAGACCCAAGCAAGATGTTATCAAAAGAAGAGTAAAAATAGAAGTGCAGTAAAGTATGGAAACATTTGAAGAAATCAGACAAATTTTAGCAGAAACAGCAAAACTTACCAAAGAAAACCAACGAATGATTGGTGAATTGGGCAATAAGTTTGGCTCTTTCGCCGAAGGAATGGCTTTGCCGTCCATGCAAAAAATTTTAGAAGAAAAATTTAATCTATCCAATTTTGCTCCACGGTATAGAATCAAAAAAGGTGGTGAAATTATCGAAATTGATGCCCTTGCTTATGCAAACGGTGATATAAATACGGCAGTTGTCGTAGAGATAAAAAGCCATCTAAAAGGTAAGGATATTGAGCAGGTGCTGAAAATAATGGAACGATTTTTCGAGTTTTTTCCCGAACACAACGGGAAAAAAGTTTATGGAATTGTTGCCTACATTGATGCTTCCGAAGAAGGGAAAAACCGAGCTTTAAAAAGTGGTTTATACTTAGCCAGTATCCATGATGAAATTTTTGAGTTAAAAGTCCCAGCGACTTTTATACCCAAAGATTTTTCAAAAAATTAATCATTTTCTGACACATTTTAAAAAGCATATAAAGTGTCTTTAAAGAAAAACAAAAAACTTAACAGTGACTTCCAGAGTATCACCATCAGTTTGGCCTCACCAGAGTCAATCTTGGAAAGCTCGTATGGCGAAGTTACCCAACCCGAAACTATCAACTACCGCACCTACAAACCCGAAATGGGTGGTTTGTTTTGCGAGCGTATTTTCGGACCAGTGAAAGACTGGGAGTGCCACTGTGGAAAATACAAACGTATTCGCTACAAAGGCATCATCTGCGACCGTTGCGGCGTGGAAGTTACAGAGAAAAAAGTTCGCCGTGAACGCATGGGGCACATCGAACTCGTGGTGCCAGTGGCCCACATTTGGTATTTCCGTAGTTTGCCCAACAAAATCGGCTACTTAGTCGGAATGTCGTCGAAGAAACTCGACCAAATTATTTATTATGAGCGGTACGTAGTTATTCAGCCTGGCCCAAAGGGTGATGATGGTTTGGCAAAAAACGACTTTCTAACCGAAGAAGAGTACTTGGACATCATGGACAAGCTACCCCGTGAAAACCAAATGCTCGACGATAAAGACCCGAATAAATTTATCGCCAAGATGGGTGCTGAGGCATTAGAAATGATGCTTTCTCGCCTTGATTTAGACCAACTATCATACGACTTACGCCACGCAGCGGCTACCGATACTTCACAACAACGCAAGGCCGATGCCTTGAAACGTTTGAAAATCGTAGAGGCTTTGCGTGATGCCAACACCCGTATCGAAAACAAACCCGAGTGGATGGTTATTCGTATGGTGCCAGTTATTCCACCCGAATTGCGTCCGCTTGTGCCGCTTGATGGTGGGCGTTTTGCCACGTCTGACCTGAACGATTTGTACCGCCGTGTGATTATCCGTAACAACCGTTTGAAGCGTTTGTTGGAAATCAAAGCTCCCGAAGTAATCTTACGTAACGAAAAACGTATGTTGCAGGAAGCCGTTGATTCACTTTTTGATAACTCACGTAAAGTAAACGCCGTTCGTTCGGAAGGAAACCGTGCCTTGAAATCACTTTCAGATATGTTGAAAGGAAAGCAGGGTCGTTTCCGCCAAAACTTACTCGGAAAGCGTGTCGATTATTCTGGTCGTTCGGTAATCGTTGTAGGTCCAGAATTGAAACTACACGAGTGCGGTTTACCAAAAGATATGGCCGCCGAGCTTTTCAAGCCGTTTATTATCAGAAAACTGATTGAGCGTGGAATTGTCAAGACCGTAAAGTCTGCCAAGAAAATCGTTGATAGAAAAGATGCCGTCGTTTGGGATATTTTGGAAAATGTTTTGAAAGGACACCCTGTTCTTCTAAATCGTGCCCCAACGCTTCACCGACTTGGTATTCAGGCTTTCCAACCAAAATTAGTCGAAGGAAAAGCAATCCAGTTGCACCCGTTAGTTTGTACAGCCTTCAACGCTGACTTTGACGGTGACCAGATGGCCGTTCACGTGCCGCTTGGCCAAGAAGCAATCATGGAAGCATCAGTTTTGATGTTGGCCGCCCATAATATCTTGAATCCTGCCAATGGAGCTCCAATTACCGTACCTTCGCAGGACATGGTTTTGGGTCTTTATTTCGTAACAAAAGGACGTAAATCAACACCAACGCACAAAGAGCCAGGTGAAGGCATCACGTTCTATTCGGCCGAAGAGGTAATTATTGCGATGAATGAAGGGGCTTGTTCTAAGCACGCCCACATCAAGTGTCGTGTGAAAGTCAAGAACGAAAAAGGTGAATTAGTCTATAAAATCGTTGATACCGTTGCGGGACGTATTCTGTTCAATCAGTGCGTACCAGAAGAAGTAGGTTATTTGGACGAGCTTTTGACTAAGAAAAAACTACAACAACTCATCGGACGGGTATTCAAGGAGTCGGGTTATGCCCGTACTGCCAAATTCTTGGACGATATTAAGGAGTTAGGTTATCAGACGGCCTTCCGAGGTGGTTTGTCAATCGGTTTGGACAATATCATTGTTCCTGCCGAAAAACCAAAACTCGTCAATGATGCCAAAAAAGAAGTAGAAGAAGTACAAAACAACTATATGTTTGGTATCATCACTGAGCGTGAGCGTTACAACCAAATCATTGATATTTGGGGACGTGTCAATAGTTCGATGCGTGTGATTTTACTAAAACAATTGGAAGAAGACCAAGCAGGTTTCAATCCGATTTATATGATGATGCACTCGGGAGCGAGGGGTTCGCAAGAGCAAGTGCGTCAGTTGGGTGGTATGAGAGGTTTGATGGCCAAGCCACAGAAGAATATTCAAGGTTCGGTTGGAGAAATCATCGAAAACCCGATTTTGTCTAACTTCAAAGAGGGCCTCGACGTACTCGAATATTTTATCTCAACCCACGGTGCCAGAAAAGGTTTGGCCGATACTGCCCTCAAAACTGCCGATGCAGGTTACTTGACTCGTCGTTTGCACGATGTAGCACAAGACGTAGTAGTGAATGAAGTAGATTGCGGTACACTCCGTGGTATTCAGGTTTCGGCCTTGAAAGACAACGAAGACATCGTTGAGCCACTCTCGGAGCGTATCTTGGGTCGCACCTCGGTTTATGATGTAATTGACCCATTAACAAAACGACTTATCGTAAAAGCTGGCGAAGAAATCACGGAAGAAATCGCCACTGAAATCGACGAAACAGCCATCGAAACCGTTGAAATTCGCTCAGTATTGACTTGCGAAACCCAAACGGGTGTCTGTGCAAAATGTTACGGACGCAACCTCGCCACTGGCCGTATGTCGGAAGGTGGAGAAGCCGTTGGTGTAATTGCTTCACAGTCAATCGGTGAGCCAGGAACCCAGCTTACACTTCGTACGTTCCACACGGGAGGTACTGCCCAAAACGTTGCTTCGGAAGCAAATATCAAGGCAAAGTTTGCGGGAACAATCCAATTAGAAGAAATACGTACCGTACAGTCAAGCGACCGTGAAGGTAATGAGATTACTACGGTATTGGGTCGTCGTGGTGAAATTCGTATCATCGAAACGGGAACAAATAACGTACTTATTGTCAATAACGTACCTTACGGTGCAACTTTGGAAGTAAAAGACGGACAAAAAATCACCAAAGGTGATATAATGTGCCACTGGGATCAGTTCAACGCTGTTATCCTTTCGGATATTGATGGTGTGATTGAATACGATGCCATCGAAGAAAATATCACTTTCAAGGAAGAAGCCGATGAGCAAACAGGTTTCCGTGATAAGGTAATTATCGAGTCGAAAGACCGTGCGAAAAACCCTTCAATCATTGTGAAGTCTGGTAACGGTGAAGAAGAAAAAGCCTATAACTTGCCAGTATTGGCTCGTTTGACGGTGGAAGACGGAAAAGTCATCAAGGCGGGACAAATCTTAGCCAAGATTCCACGTGCTATCAACATGAACCGTGATATTACGGGTGGTTTGCCACGTATCACCGAATTGTTTGAAGCCCGTAATCCTTCAAATCCTGCGGTAGTATCCGAAATTGACGGTATCGTGCAGTACGGTGCTATCAAGCGTGGAAATCGTGAGATTTTTGTGGAAGCAAAAGACGGAATCAAGTTGAAATACATGGTACCGTTATCGAAGTTATTCTTGGTACAAGATGGTGATTTCGTGTTGGCAGGTGATCCACTTTCTGACGGAGCAATTACGCCAGCCGATATTTTGCGTATCAAAGGACCAACTGCTGTGCAGGAGTATTTGGTAAACGAAGTACAGGCCGTATATCGCCAGCAAGGTGTGAAAATCTCGGACAAACACATCGAAACGATTGTACGTCAAATGATGCAAAAAGTGGAGGTTATCGACTCAGGCGATACACTTTTCTTGGATAATCAAATGATTGACAAGTGGTTGGTACGTGCAGGAAACGACAAGATTATGGATAAAAAAGTAGTAATGGAAGCTGGTGCATCGGATAAATTCAAGCCTGGTCAGATTATTACTGGTCGTGAAATGCGTGACGAAAACAGCCGCTTGAAGCGTGCCGACTTAGCACAAGTCGTGGTGCGTGATGCCATGCCAGCCGTTGCCCGTCCGACCTTACAAGGTATCACGGCGGCATCGTTGGGTACGGAGTCGTTTTTGTCAGCGGCATCGTTCCAAGAAAAAACCAAAGTATTGTGAGAAGCGGCCGTAATAGGCCAGCGTGTTACACTCGAAGGTTTGAAAGAAAACGTAATCGTTGGCCACTTGATTCCTGCGGGAACGGGTAATCGCAAGTACCAAAATATCATCGTTGGTAGTAAAGCCGAACTCGAAGCCGCCGCCGAAAAGAAGCGAATCCAAGAAGCATCGAAGCAGCGTAGAGAGTATGCTTGATAGTGATGAGTTCTGAATTTCTTCTTATAGATTCTAAAACAAGGTCAGGCGATTGTCTGACCTTGTTTGTGTTTATGAGTATATTTTCGTTACATTTGTTTAAAAAACACGCTACTTATGGCTTTTACGACCTACAAATCGCTTTCGGAGGTAATAAAAAAGTTTAAAATAAAATATGTAGGAGAAGATTTTCCTGCTTTTGAACCAAATACAGCACCCGAAGTTCTTCAAGATGATATTTCTTTTACACTACAAAATATTGCTTATGATATATCCGAACCCGCTATTTGTGAGAATCTAATTTATCCAGTGCTAAAAGCTGCTTGGCGACCATTTGCCAGTGAATTAGCCCTATGGAGTCACCAAGCTATTGAGTTTACGGAGGAGTTATCAGGTATTCCAGACTATCTAATTTCAAGACGGTCGGATTTGGGTAAAATCGTTTTAGACTATCCGCTTTTGGCAGTTGTAGAGGCCAAGAAGGATGACTTCACGGGAGGTTGGGCTCAGTGTGGTTTAGAAATGTATGTAATCCAGCAACTAAATCAAAACGCAGAACAACGAATTTTTGGTATCGTATCAAATGGCGAAACTTGGGAGTTTGCCCAATTACAACAAGACACGTTTACACTTTTTAATCAAAGATTTGATATTCGGGAACTCGACGCACTTTATGGTGCTTTGCTGAGTATTTGTAAATTATCGTTAGAAAAATCAGAAATTTGAAAATTGAGAATGATTTTTTATTAGATAACAAAAAACAAGGTCAGACGATTGTCTGACCTTGTTTATTTTAAATTAGTCTTAAATCCTAAATAAGAATCAAGTATGATAAATTCAAAATTTAATTCACCAATCTGCATTATGCTAAATACTTGATAGCCAATGTTTTATATTCTAAAAGCTACTTATCTCAAGCCCTAAACAATTTTCGATCCGCATAAAAAGTGCCAAATGGAATGAACGAAGCCAAAAACGCCAAAGCGGTTTTCTTCAATGACCATTTGTATTGCACCGCCACCAAAGCCAGCAAAACCACGTAAGTAATAAACAGCACCCCGTGTGCCATGCCTACGATATAGTTTGGTTTGGGCATTTGGAGTACGTATTTGAGGGGCATCGTGATACCCAAAAGCAGAAACGAACAGCCTTCCAAAAAAGCTACGATTCTGAATTTTCCTAATGTGGTTTTGAACATATTTTGGTTTGAATAAAAGTGTAATTTTAAGCAAAATTAGGTTTCATTTCTTTTATTTAGGAACATTTTGCAGGAAATTTTGTTAATTTATCAACAACAAACTTAAAATTTCAATAATGATTGGTATTATAATCGGCACAAATCGTCAAAATTCGCTTTCAAGAAAAGTAGGCATTAATTATCAAAATCTTTTAAAATCATTAGGTCAAGAAAGTCAAATTATTGACTTGGCCGAACTTCCGCACGACTTTGTGTTTTCAGCTTTGTACCAAAATTCGGGCAAAAACGAGGCATTTAATGTTTTTCAGAAAACTATTGATGAAACCCAAAAATTTGTCTTTATTGTACCCGAATACAATGGCTCGTTTCCTGGCGTGTTGAAAACTTTCTTTGACGGATTGCGTTATCCCGATACTTTCAACAACAAAAAAGCGGCTCTCGTCGGAATCTCAGCGGGGGTATTGGGCAATGCCGTTGGTTTGGGGCATCTTAACGATATTTTGAGTTATATGGGAACCGATGTAATGGGCCTACGACTCAAACTCGGCAGTATGAAAGCCCATTTCAATGGCGAAGAATTTACGTTTGAAGTTTACCGTAATTTTCTCGAAAAACAAGCAAAGGCCTTAGTTGCGTTTTAAAAATTGTGTTGTTAGTGTTCACCGTTGTCAGTGTCCACCGTTGTCAGTGTCCTCACCATAGCCGTCAGGTTAGGAAGTTGCTTCGGAGAAGCATAACCTTTGTAGTAACTGATTATCAGCGAGTTACGAGGCTTCGGAGAAGCCTAACATTAATTTTAAGGTTGGGCTTCTCCGAAGCCTAAACGTC
>JANNEN010000486.1:0-6313 GCA_031378715.1 Emticicia sp. | reverse complement strand
CACGTTTATTCCAAAAAAGAACATAAAAAGAAAAATCAAATGCCAATTAAATGTAGCCCCTTGGGAGTCTTGAAATCCGTAACCTGACGGCTATGGTGGGGATACTGACAACGGCACTAAAATTTATATTTCAATGATATTCCCAAAGATTTATCGTCGGGTTCGAGTTGCAAATACCCCAGTTTTGATTGCCCGAGGGCTTGGTTATACTTGGTGGCGGCTTTTTTGATGTGAGATTTGGTTATTCCATTGCATACGAGCGAACCAGTGAGCGATGACAGAGAAATTATTAGAAAGTTGTTGATGGTATTTTTAGTGTACCGCCCGAAAGCTACATTTCTTGCTGTTGTAAGAAAGTAAACAGTGGGAATAATGCTAATTGCACTTCCGATATTGGTGAATGTCTTGAAGCGTTTGTAGTGATAATTTACTTCGGCATCGTTTAGCTCAAAGAACGGAACTTCGAGGGCATAATAGCCGTTCAGTTTGCGTTCGCCGTAGTAATAGCTGCCGTTTATTTTTTGTAAAGCCTTGAGATAATAGGTCTTTCGGATAATGTTTGGATTATAATAGGAAGAGTCTTTTTGGGCAAAAGAAATCAATGAAAAGCAGCTAAAAATAAGTAAAGTGAGTAGAGTTTTCATGAAAAATAAAGATTGAGTGAAACGAAAATCGCCCGTTTTTGGTGAATTATTTATAAATCAAAAACGGGCGAAAATTTTCTTTTAAATACCTTGGAATTTAATTGACGTAAATTGAGCGTTTGTAAAGAATCGGCAATTTGTCTTACTATTGACTATCGTCTATCAGCTATCGACTTTCTTAAATCAAAACATTTCCCGTCATTTCTTTCGGAATAGGCACGCCCATTAATGTCAAAATCGTTGGGGCAATATCGCCTAATTTGCCATTTTTTACTTCAAAACGTTCGTTTTTATCAACAATTATGCACGGAACGAGGTTGAGCGAGTGTTGTGTGTTGGGCGATTTATCATCATTCAACATATAATCAGCGTTGCCGTGATCAGCAATGATGATTGATGTATAGCCGTTTTCTAAGGCTGTTTCGACTACTTGTTGCAAGCATTTATCCACCGTTTCGACCGCCGATATTACCGCCGAAAATACGCCTGTATGCCCAACCATATCGGGATTAGCAAAGTTCAAGCAAACAAAATCTACTTCGCCTTTTTTGAGTTCGGGAATAATGGCATTGTCAATGTCGAGGGCGGCCATTTGAGGTTTCAAATCATAAGTAGCCACGTCCTTCGGTGATGGACACATCAAGCGACTTTCTCCCACGAAAGGTTGCTCATGTCCACCCGAAAAAAAGAACGTTACGTGCGGATATTTTTCGGTTTCGGCAATTCGGATTTGTTTCTTTCCTGCCCGTTCGAGTACTTCGCCCAGCGTATTATTTAGGTTATCTTTTTCGTAAATAACCTTTACATTTTTATAAGTTTCATCATACATCGTCATCGTGACGTAATAAAGATTTAGGGCTTTCATGCCAAAATCTGGAAAATCTTGCTGGGTCAAAACTTCTGTAATTTCACGCCCACGGTCGGTACGGAAATTAAAACACATCACTACGTCGCCCTCTTTTATCGTTGCCACAGCTCTGTTTGTATCTTCATCAACGATAACCATTGGCTTCAAAAATTCATCAGTGATGCCTTCATCGTAGAAGTACTCAATCATTTCTTGCACATCGTCGGAGTCAATTTTTAGTCGTGCATCATCGGGCTTTTCTATAAATTCTGATGAAATTGTATCATCAATGGCCGCAATGCCATTAACCATCGCATCATACACCATTTTAATTCGCTCCCAACGTTTATCTCGATCCATGGCATAATACCGCCCCGAAATTGTGGCCAATCGCACGCCCGTTTGGTAAAGGGTGTTTTGTAAATCTTTTAGGAACCGTCTGCCACTTTTGGGGTCGCAATCTCGCCCATCAGTAAAAGCATGAACGAAAGTATCATCACCCAAACCAAAATCATCGGCGGCTCGGCAAAGTGCTTTGAGGTGGTCAATGTGCGAATGAACGCCCCCGTCAGACACCAAACCAATGAAATGGACATTCTTATTGTTGTCTTTTGCGTACTGAAAGGCTTCAACCAAAGTAGGTTCTTTGGCTAATTCGCCTTTGCGAACGGCAATATTTATTCGTTCTAATTCTTGATAAACTATACGCCCTGCACCCAAATTCATGTGTCCAACTTCCGAGTTTCCCATTTGTCCATTGGGCAAGCCAACGGCACTGCCACAGGCTTCGAGGGTACTATTTGGGTACTCGCTCATCAATTTTCTGAAATATGGCACATTAGCCGCTTCGATTGCCGACCGCCATTCTTCTCCCTTTTTAGGAATTCCCCAACCGTCGAGGATAATTAATATTACTTTTTTGCTCATTTTATGTTCTTTGGGAGATGTATCCTTTCAAGTTTTTAGGCTATTCAGAAACACATGAAGGTTTTGGAAATTTATTTGGCTATTATTTTATTAGTTTTGCCCACTCTTTGAGATTTTTGTCAGAAACGGTACTTTCTTTACTTTTATCATAAATGTAGGCAAGATAAATTTCTTCATCTTTTGTTTTTATGAAAGTAATCAGCCTTGCACCGCCACTTTTACCAGAAAATTTTAGGTAATTTTTAGCCTGATTTTAAAGAAATTATTACCCAGACTTGCACCTAATTGCGGATTTTCTTGAAGTTGGGGCAATAACTTTTTTAGATCGTTTCCCAAAGATTTATGTTTTTTGGAAAGACGCTTGAATGAATTGTCAAAATCCACTAATGTTCTTATTCTAAAATTCATTGAGCAAATCTTCAATAGGGCGTGATGGATATTTGCCTTCGGAGGCTAATTGAGCATTTTTCATTGCGTGTCTTACTTCTTTCACAATGCTATCTTCTTCCTTAGGAACGAGAATTAAATAAAATACTATTTTCAGTCTGGTAATTTTTTGTTCAGTTTATCCCATTTTTTTCTACGAATAATGGATTATTTAAAGCAAAAAATGGGGTAAAGTCAACAAATAAAGTGTCGAATCAAAAAAGCACTTTATTTAATTCTCGTTCCTTATCAACTTTTACCTTCACATTCATGGCTTTTGCAATCACCATAAAGGCTTTTTTTGTTGGTCATTTATTTGTTCAATAATTAGTCTTATACTTTTGATAGTTTAATGCACAAATCTACTCATTTTTTCTTCAATTCGACCAGGTTCTTTGGTGATATTCTGACAAAATATCATTGAGAATGTCATTGAGTTATGATTCTTCGTTCGCTAATATGCTCTCAAATGCTCGGGTAGCGGAATGTTTTCGCTCAGTTCGTCGGCAATAGCGGGCAATCGCAGACTCGGAATTGGAATGAGTCCTGACCAAATCGGCAAGGCTTTATCTTCGTCTTCGTCGATGGGCATTCCCGAACGGACTCTTGCCGATACTTCAGAAATTTCAAATTCAAGTAGCATTGTTTTCTTCACTTCGTTGGTTTGCATTGGGCGGAGATAATCCCAACTATTCGGTACGATTTTTTCGGTTAATTCCTTAAAAAATGCCGCTTTTGCTTCATAATCATCAATTTTGGTGGCGTTTGAAAAAATAATCACCGACCGATAATTCACCGAATGATTGAACGCTGACTTGGCCACCACCAAAGCATCAACCAACATTATGGAAATACAAACGGGGTTGCCTGACTCAATTCCCCGCAGGAAATGGCTCCCTACCGAGCCGTGAATATAAAGTTTGTCGGCTTTCCGAACGAACGCCGTCGGAATCGCAAACGGCTGATTATCAACTGAGTAGCTAACGGTGCAGAACAGAGCTTCGTCCAAAATCGAGTAAACGAGGGCTTCGTCGTAGTGTGTACGCTTGGCGTAGCGGCTGGGGGTAGTACGTGGGGTTTGTTGTATCATTTTTTCTTTATTTTGCTTTGTCTAATGCCATTTTTAAAGCCAAACTCGTGAGAATACCTGCCATAAACCATTTTTGGATTTTTACCCAAACGGGGTTTTTGGCAAACCATTGGGCCGTTTTGGCAGCAGTGAGTACAATTAATAGATTGACCGTGAAACTTACCGATATTTGGGTTAATCCTAATTGAATACTCTGCCAAAATACCGAACCGTATTCGATTTTGATGAATTGTGGAAAGAACGAAACGTAAAATACGGCTATCTTGGGGTTTAAGGCACTCGTCAAAAATCCCATGCTGAATAGCTTCGTTGGCTTATCAATCGGTAGGTTTTGGGTTGTTTCAAAAATACTTTTGCTGTTGGGTTTTATTGCCTGAAAAGCCAAATATAAGAGGTAGCATACGCCAATGGTTTTGAGGATTGTGTAGGCAAACGGTATGGCGAATAAAACAGCCGTCAAGCCAAATGAAACCAAGAAAATATGGCATAAAAAGCCAAAAACTACGCCCATGAGCGAGATAAAACCCGCTTTTTTGCCCTGCGTGATGGAGCGAGAAATTAGATAAATCATGTTGGGGCCTGGCGTGATTACAAGCCCAAAGGCTGCCAAAATGAAAATCAAGAGGTCGGTTAGTGGTATCATTTCTTCAATTCGTTTAAGTTGTCAATCAAGAAACAGTACTCATATTGTCGCATACCGATTTTTGGATAATAGTTGATAGCGGCGGGTGCGGCCAGCAAGATTAGCTTACCGTCGGGCGTTAGTTTTTTTGTTTCTTCAATCATGCGTTTGCCGATGCCTTGGTGCTGAAAATCGACATCAACCGCCAAATCGGATAGATAAGTTGCGAACGCAAAATCGGATAATGACCTCGAAATCCCTATCAATTTTCCCTCGAAGCGAGCCGTAATCATAATATCGGCATTGCGGCACATTTTTTCGATGCGTGCCAGATCGTCAATCGGACGACGTTCGCCCAATGTGCTGCGGACTAATAAATCCCGAAACTCGACTGGACTTAAATCATTTTCGTTTTGATAAATTATTTCCATATTGCTTGTTGGTTATGCTACAAAAGTATATCTTTATTGGACTAATGTAATCGACCAATTTTAAGAATATGAGTAGTCCAATTTTGATTCCATATCAATCGTTTTTGTCAATTGATAAAAACTTAAAAATGCCAGTTTATCAGCAAATTAGTAATCATTTTGTGGATTTGATAAAAAACGGAACGCTGAAATCGGGGCAAAAAATACTAAGTTCGAGGGCTTTGAGCGAGATTTTGAGTGTTCATCGAAAAACCATCGTCATGGCCTTAGATGAACTATTGGCACAGGGTTGGCTCGAAACCAAGCAAGGAAGCGGAACTTTCGTGGCGGGGAATTTACCCGAAATAAAACCACAAAAATTGATTGAGAAAGTACCAGTTTTTACGAAAAAATCGGGTTTTTTCTACGAAAAACAACCAATTTTGCAGCGTTCGGTGATGCAAGCAAGCAACAAACTGCACCTTGATGATGGCTTTCCCGATCCTCGTTTGGCTCCGTTACTTGATTTATCACGGGCGTATCGGAGCAATTTACTCAACGGAAATTCGTATGTAAAGCTCGGCTATGGTGATACCAAAGGCTCGTTTTGGTTGCGGCAAGAATTATCGAAATATTTGAACGAAAGTCGAGGGCTGAGAACTACGCCCGAAAATATTCTGATTGTGCGAGGAACGATGATGGCGATGTATTTGACGATTTCGGCTTTCATCAAACGGGGCGACAATGTGGTTTTGGGTGAAATGAGTTGGTCGAGTGCCAAGATGAATTTTCAGTACGCAGGGGCAAATATCATCACGATTCCGACCGATGAAAACGGTATTGTGGTTGATGCTTTGGCCGAAATTTGTGAGAAACAAAGCATCAGATTGATTTACCTAACGCCCCACCACGACTACCCAACAACCGTAACACTGAAAGCCGACCGACGCATAAAACTCTTGAATTTAGCCCAAAAATACCGTTTTATTGTCTTTGAAGATGATTATGACTACGATTTCCACTACCAAAATAAGCCACTTTTGCCCCTTTCCAGTGCCGATGATGCAGGACTTGTGTTGTATTCGGGGTCGTTTACGAAGAGTATTTCGCCCGCCTTTCGGGTAGGATATTTGGTAGCGTCCGAAGAGGTGATTGAACATTTGTCATATTTCAGACGGATTATCGACCGTCAAGGCGATTTAGTGCTTGAAAACACCTTTGCCGAACTTTTGCAAGATGGAATTATTCAAAAATACCTCCGAAAATCGCTGCGAGAATACCGTACACGGCGAGATTTTTTTTGTGAATCATTACAGCATAATCTCAGTGATGAAATTTCGTTCCAAA
>JANNEN010000409.1:0-3718 GCA_031378715.1 Emticicia sp. | reverse complement strand
ACAACCATTACTTCTATCAATTTTAAAATAATACTATAAATTCTTATCTTTCCTTTCTGACGCCGCCGGGCGGCCCCCCCCCGCTTCGGTGGGGGGAAGTATCGCATCTAAGGCATAACCTGTATTTCGGCGTTTTACATTTGCCTTCGGAAACCCCTCCGCTATTGCCCGTTGGTTTTCTGGGTTATTTAGTAATGCTTGTAGATTTTTATAAATTTTGCCTTCGAGGGTTGTGAGTTTCGTTTTTTCCCGAAAACCTTCTTCATCTAAATAAGCAAAACTTACCTCACAACCATCTGATAATAAGGCTTTTACGGCTAACAAATTGTCACGGGTATCGCCCCAAATGATTGAATGTAGCCCGCACGAATTATTGCCAATCATGCCGCCAATCATGGCTCGATTTGCGGTTGAGGTTTCGGGGCCAAACATCAAACCGTAGGGTTTTAGATGAGCGTTGAGGTCGTCACGTATGACCCCTGGCTGCACCCGTACCCATTTTTCGGCTTGGTTTACTTCGAGAATACTTATAAAGTTTTTTGAAATATCAACCACCAAACCACTACCCACCACTTGACCCGCCAACGAAGTACCCGCCGCCCGAGGAATCAGTGTAATACCTTGCTCATCAGCTAACTGAACAAGTTTTTTTAGGTCGTCAATAGTTTTAGGAATCGCAACGGCGAGTGGTTCTTCTTGATAAACCGACGCATCGGTCGAGTAAACCTTCTTGATGGCAGTATCGGCTGTGGTGTTTTTGAAGTAAAGTTCGCCTTCAAATTCTTTTAGCAAGGAGTCAAACATAATAGAAATGAAATTTTCCTCAAATTTGGGGAAGAAATCGGATATTTACTACATAAAATACAGTTTCAAAAATATTTTTATTAGTATGCTTGCATACTAATTTAAAAAATATTTATATTTGCAAACAGTATGCACGCATACCATTTTCTAACAGCAATATTCAATTCAAAATACCATGATAGCAACCGAAAGCAAAGCCTCAATAAAAGGCGGCGAATTTTTGATAAAAGAAGTAGAAGCCCACCAGATTTTTATTCCAGAAGAGTTTACGGAAGAGCAGCAAATGATTGCTTCGATGTGCCACGATTTCTTGAAGACCGAAGTTCACCCTCGTCTTAATGAAATTGATGCCGCCAAATCGCCCGATTTGATGTCGTCATTGATGAGCAAGGCTGGCGAATTAGGCTTGCTCGGTACTGCCATTCCGCAAGAATATGGTGGTTTTGGTATGAATTTTAATACCTCGATGCTGGTTGCTGAGGCTTTGGGAACGGGTCACTCGTTTTCGGTAGCACAATCGGCTCACACGGGAATCGGTACCTTACCGATTTTGTATTATGGAAATGACGAACAAAAATCAAAATACTTGCCGCTTTTGGCAACGGGTGAGTGGAAAGCCGCCTATTGCTTGACCGAGCCAGATTCTGGCTCAGATGCTAACGCTGGAAAATCGAAAGCGGTGTTGTCGGAAGATGGTAAAAACTACATCATCAACGGGCAAAAAATGTGGATAACCAACGCAGGTTTTGCTGAGTTGTTCATCGTTTTTGCAAAAATTGATGGTGATAAATCATTGTCGGCTTTTATTGTGGAGAAATCTTTTGGAGGAATCACGATGAACGAGCCAGAGCATAAACTCGGCATCAAAGGTTCGGATACTCGTCAAGTTTTCTTTAATGATTGCCACGTTCCTGTCGAAAACTTACTTTCAAGTCGTGGGAATGGCTTCAAGATTGCCGTAAATATTCTAAACATCGGTCGAATAAAACTCGGAATCGCCGTGATTGGTGGATCGAAAGGTTCGCTTGACCTTGCTATCAAATATGCCAATGAACGCAAACAATTTGGTGTTTCGCTCGGAACTTTCGGAGCAATAAAATACAAATTGGCAGAAATGGCAACCCGTATTTTTGCCTCTGAAACTGCCAATTATCGGGCAGGACAAAACATTGATGATGCCATCGAAGATCTAAAAGCAGAAGGATTGGGCGATGCCGAGGCAAAATTGAAGGCTTTGGAGCAATTTGCGATTGAGTGTGCCATGATGAAAGTACACAGTTCGGAGGTTTTGGATTATGTGGTCGATGAAAGTCTACAAGTGTATGGTGGCATGGGCTACTCGGCTGATGCTCCGATGGAACGCTCGTATAGAGATGCTCGTATCAACCGAATTTTTGAGGGTACGAACGAAATCAACCGAATGTTGATTGTGGATATGCTTTTGAAGCGTGCCATGAAGGGCGAAATCGACTTGATGGGGCCAGCAATGGCAGTAGGCAAGGAAATTATGTCGATTCCAGATTTTGGTGGAAACGATGATGAAACGCTTTTTGCAGCCGAGAAAAAAGTGCTGAAAAACTTGAAAAAATCAGCACTAATGGTGGCGGGTGCGGCAGTTCAGAAATTCATGATGAACCTATCAAGCGAGCAGGAAATCTTGATGAATATTGCTGACATGGCTATCGAAATTTATGTTGCTGAGTCGGCACTACTGAGAGTTGAAAAACTAATTGGCATTAAAGGCGAACCCGCTTGCGAATTGCAGCGAGATATGGCAATGATTTATCTGAACGAAGCCGTAGCGAAAGTAAACAACGCTGGGCGTGAGGCGATTATCTCGTTTGCCGAAGGCGACGAACTCCGAGTAATGCTCATGGGCTTGAAGCGTTTTACGAAAATCGAACCGATGAATATCAAAAATGCTCGCCGCCGTGTGGCTGAGGCAATGATTGAGGAGAATAAGTATATTTTTTAACGACCCCCAAGGGAGTTTAAGACAAGTTTTTTAATTAGGCTTAGAATCAACAAATATAAAAATCAACAAACCGTCTTTCATTTTGAGAGGCGGTTTTTTATTTTTCAGTGAGTCATTTTACGGGTTATATCAAGTAAGATATGCTGTAAATCATACCCAAATTTAAGGCTGAATGACAAATAAGTAATGTTTAATGATAAATATTCAACATTTATCATTAAACATTACTTAGTAAGCTCTTCATATAGGTTTTGTAGTTTACTTGGAGGTTATTACTCTTAATTTCAAAACAATTTAAAATATTATTTAAAGTTGGTAAACCAGATTAATTGACCAAGAAAAAAAACACGCATCATTTTTTGTAATGAGGCGTTTTGTTCTGAACTCAACCTGACTTTTAAAGATTAGGAGAAATTTTCCAAAGATGTTTAGATTTGAACAGGTTCTTTGTTTCAAAGTGGCCTTTGAAATACTTTTTTTACTTTTTTACTTAAAATTTCGCTGAAGTTTTTTTAACATTGTAATTAGGATTGTTTAAGGTAGTCACGTTTTAGAGTCACCCTTGTAAAAAACCAAAAGATTTGTGATAAAAAATCACCCCTTGTACTCGCACGAATATTTCATGACAAAAGCACTTGACTTGGCCATACAAGCAGGTGAAGCGGGCGAAATTCCCGTTGGGGCAATCGTGGTAGCGGGCGGAAGTAAAATAATCGGCAAAGGAAGCAACCAAACCGAGCAGTTAAACGACGTAACGGCCCACGCTGAAATCATAGCCATCACGGCCGCATCGCAGTATTTGGGAGCTAAATATTTGAAAGAATGTACGCTCTACGTAACCCTCGAACCCTGCGTGATGTGTGCGGGAGCTTTACATTGGTCACAAATTGATCGAATTGTGTTTGGTGCTTCTGACACCAAACGAGGTTTTTCTCGAAT
>JANNEN010000403.1:0-21144 GCA_031378715.1 Emticicia sp. | reverse complement strand
ATTATACCCAAGAAAACTACGATGATTTTTATTACGGCAAAGGCTCTACCCTACCCGATGTCAATGGTTCAATCGGCATTTTATTTGAGCAAGCCTCGTCACGGGGGCATTTGCAGGAAACTACTAATGGCTTGCTTAGTTTTCCGTTTACGGTAAAAAATCAAGTGACGGCTACTTTTTCTACGCTTCGTGCGGCCCGTGAAATGCGGGTTGAATTGCTCGAACACATGAGGTCGTTTTATAAGGAAACTTCGACCGATGCCGTGAAGGCTTACGTTTTTGGCGGCGGAAACGATGCCGTGAAAACTTGGGAAATGGTTAATATGCTCAAACGTAACCAAATTGAGATCTATAATTTGGCAAAAGATGAAACCCAAGACGGTATCGCTTTTGGCAAAGAAAATGCCTACGTTGTGCCAACCAACCAACCCCAGCACCGCCTCATTAAGGCAATGTTTGAAAAACGTACGAAGTTTGAAGACAGTTTATTTTATGATATTTCGGCGTGGGCTTTGCAATACTGCATGAACGTACCGACGGCCGAAGCAAAAACGGCTCTCACTTTGGGCGAAAAAGTAGAAAAGAACGATTTTCCGAAAGGGAAAGTTTTTGGTAAAAGTCAGTACGCCTATCTGTTTGAATGGAATAGTTACTATGCCCCACGAGCCGCTTACGAGCTTCTGAAAAAAGGCTATAACTTGAAAGTTGCCACCGAGCCACTTTCGGCAGTCATTGATGGAAAAGAACGCACCTTCGACTACGGAACGATTCAGATTTTTAGTAATGGCTCTGACCCTTCGGCCTTGCTACAAACCCTCGCTGAGCGGGACGGGGTAAATTTCTATGCCACCCAAACGGGCCTCACACCGCAGGGAATCGACTTGGGGAGTGAAAAATTTCGTAAGATTCGTCTGCCAAAAGTGCTAATGCTGGGCGGGGCGGGCGTGCAATCGACCGATGCGGGTGAGATTTGGCATTTGCTCGACCAAAGAATCAATATTCCGCTGACCGTGGCCGATATTGAAACCGCCAACCGCACTGCCTTAGAAAAATATACGCATATTGTGATGGTGGGCGGGAATTACAATGCACTTTCGGACGAAAAAATCAAGCGGTACGTGCAAGGTGGCGGCATTTTGGTTGCCATGACCGATGCCGTTGAATGGGTTTCTACAAAGAAAATAGCGAATATCACGCTCAAAGAAAAACCCGATAATAACGGCAATGGCGAGAAGCGTCCGTATAATTTACAAGAAAAATACACGGGTGCTTTGGAAACCGCAGGAACGATTTTTGAGGCAAAAATTGACCCAACACACCCGCTTTGCTACGGCTTTCAACAAAGTAAACTGGCTCTTTTCAAGGATAATAATATTTTCATGGAAGACACCAAAAATCCGTACAATACGCCGATGGTCTTTACGGCAAATCCGTTGCTGGCGGGGTATGTTCACCCAAAAAATGAAAAATTAATCAAAAACTCACCCGCCGCCATTACGCTTACCGTTGGGTCGGGTCGGGTGATTGCGTTATCGGAAAACCCAAATTTTAGGGCGTTTTGGTACGGCACAAACAAACTTTTCTTAAATACTCTTTTCTTCGGAAATCTGATTGGTGGCGGGCGTTTTGGTGGGGAGGAGTAGGTTTATTTGAATTTTCTGGTTTCAATTTCTCGTTTGAAAGGTTAAACTTGGTGGTTTCGACTTCGCTCAACCGCCGAGTTTAGCCTTTTTCAATTAATCAATTTTTGAATTTATTTTTAATATTCACGAAAATTAGACTAATTTTCCGATAGCAAATTACCAATAACCAAAGCGAAATGTCTGATTTTTTGAAAATAGGTGAGCTGAAAGATAATCTTGTTAAGCTCATTGAAGCAAAATTTGAATTAACAAAACTCAACGTTCAAGATAAAATTGAGGGCGTGGCCGTGAAAGCGGCTCATGCCCTCATTACGTTTATTTTGGGCGTGATTGTGGTTATTTTTCTGAGTATTTTGCTCGCCCTCGGCATGAACTATTTGCTCAAAAGCTCGTGGCTGGGCTTCTTGATAATTTTTACTTTTTACGCCATTATTCTTGCTGTTTTTGTTTTTGCCAAAGCATCAGTTTTGCAGGCCATCAAGAAAAAAGTAGCCGAGATTGTTGATGAGAATTTATGAGTAAATCCTACAAAGCCAATCTTACACTCGCCCCCATCTGCCAATTTCGGGGCATAGCAGTATTATAAAATCGACTGCCGATGGCGTTAATGTCGTTGCCGAGGCTGTACGTTTCATTGAGTAAATTATCACCCGCAACGTAGATATTCAGCCCAATTCGACCAAAATCTCTGCGAAAACCTGCCTTCGCTTGCAGTAATTTATAGCTTTTGGCATAAATCAAGTTGGCATCATTCAACGGGATTCTGTCGGTAAAATTGAGTGTTGCGTTTGTGTAAAAACCAATTTTCGTCTGCAAATCAAGACCCCAAACCCATACTTGCCGAGGTACGCCCGTGAGGGCATTTTCCGATAAATCGGTTTTGAGTTGGCGATAGTTTTTGAAGCGATAGTCGTTGAAAGTATAACTCGTAAAAACCCGTAATTCTTGCACAAAACTTTTATCTAAATCACTGATAATCAATCCGTTGAGCAATGCTTCGAGTCCGTTTTGTAGGGTACTTCCTTCGTTTGTAAAAACTTCCCTTCCTGCATCATCTGTACGCCTAACGATGGTGTTTTTTAGTCGAAATGAGTAGGCCGTAACATCAAAAGCAAGGCGTTTTTTCAAGAAATTTCCACGAGTACCGATTTCATAATTGATGCCTTTTTCGGGAGCAAGGCTCGGCACAAATTTACTGTTTTGGTAGCCCGTAATAAACTCGGTTACCGTTGGCGGAGAAAAACCATTACTCACACTCGCAAAAATCGAAATATTGTCTTTTAACTTTTTCAAAAGAGCAATTCTTGGCAAAAAAGCCGCAGGCAATAGTTCAGCAATGGGCTTAATTTTGGGAGCATCAGAAAGCCGAATGAAATTATAATTGAAGCGATTATAACTCCCGCCGATAGTCAGGATAAAGTTTTGGGGCAAATCGGTTTCGAGTTGGCCAAACAAAAAATAATTCCACGCCGCCACATTATCGTTGGTTTGTAGCGTGTCAATTACGCCCGCTTTATTGCCAAAATTACGAATCACCCAAGCGGTTTTTTGTAGTTCTCCGCCCAGCGTCAAGCGATTTTTTAAGTTTCCGACATCAAATACATAATTCGTTCGACTTCGACCACCGAAAGTCTGCTCATTTCGGATTTCATAATTGGTAATAAACGGATTCCGAAGTTCTGAAATCGTTCCATAAATACTCGTTGTGCTTGTCCAAAGGGCGTTAAAACGGTATTCTTGCGAAAGCCCAAGATTGAATAATTTTTGATAAATCCCCGTTTTTTGTTGTATCGAACTCGGCAAGGTTGCTGTTGCCTGACGAGCCAAACTTGGGTCTTTTTCAAACTGTACTTGCGTGAGTCCGCCTGGGGTTTGGTAATGAATATCGGAGTATAAAGCACTGATATTCAACGTTTTGTGGTCAGAAACAAAATAACTCGACCGCCAACTTAGCACATCTCGCACGGCGGCACTTTGCTGTCGATAGCCCTTGGTTTGGGCGTGGGCGTAAGTCAGTACGGAGTTTGTTTTTTCGGAAGCTATATTCCACGAAACGTTTCGGTTTTGCAAGCCATAACTGCCATACGCCACCGAAGTATTGACATAATTTGTACGACTTTTTTGAGCAATTTTACCATCGGCTTTTGTACCTCCGAGCAACAAAACTCCGCCCGTTCCTGCTCCGTAAACACTTCCTGCGGGGCCTTTCAGCACCTCAATATTGCCAATCGTACTCATATCAAGAGCATTCAGAAACGTACCTCCATTACCGTCGGTAAGCGGAATATCGTTCCAGTAAACTTTTACATTCCGCACCCCAAAAGGCGACCGCAGCGAACTCCCACGAATGGCCAAACGGTAACTTCCAGGCGAGCGTTCTTCCATGCGAACGCCTGGGAGCGTATTGAAAACTGGTACTAAGTTCATGTTTTCAAAACGTTGTATGTCCTTGATAGTCAGCACATTAACCGATGCGGCGGTTTCGCTTAGTTTGCGTTCGGTTTCAAAACCTCGCACCACAACCTCGGCAAGTTGCTGCGTTGAATCGGCTTTTTGGGCGAAAGTTTGAAAGAAAATAAGAGTGATAAAAAGCGTATTTAGGATAAGTTTTTTGAGCATTGGATAGTTTTGAAAAGTAAAAATCGGTCAGACCTGCGGTGCAGACCTCGTTGGAAATAAATCGGTCAGACCTGCGGTGCAGACCTGGTGCTATTGAATCGAAAAAGCCCCCGTATCGTAGAGCGAGATTAAATTTATGTGCAGGCTATCGGCTTCGTGTTTGAGTTTTTCGACCACGTAACGTTTATTTGAATCATCAACGATTATCATGCCCGTTTGGAATTTACTAAACGCTGGACTCAATTTTCTAATGGCGTTGTTGGAAAGTAACACATAATCGGCATTTCCTTGGAGGTTTCCCTTGAATTTTTGCTGTAACCACAGGATTCGCCTTCCCTCAAAATCCAGAAAAGTAACGCCCTGTTTATTGGCGTACTGTTTGAGATTCAGGAAATTTTTGTTCGCAATCCCGTGTTTGTCGTAATAATTTTTGAGGTGAAAATTATAAATTTTCGGACTGTTGAGCAATTCCGCATCGGCCACGAATGTAACCGACTTTCCATCCATGATACTGATACCCGATTTTTTAGGAATAAAATGAAACGTGAGTGTTTTTTGCTTACTTTGAAAATAGTCTTCTGCAAGATTTACACAAGCTAAAACACTGATTATCAACAAACTAAGACGTAAATATTTAATTTCTGAACGAAGAAAAAATAGCATCACAAACCCAATGATTCCGTAAAGCAAGAGCATTTCGGGAATAGAAATTGAGAAACCTTTGATGGTGGCAAGGGGCAGTTTTTCAACCAAAAAGATGCTTTTATTCAGCAAAACCAAAGAATATTTCAAGATAAAAGCAATAAAATCGGAGAGAAACGGCACTTGGGCAAAAATCAATAAAGCAATGCCTGCGGGCAAAACCGCAAACGAAAAAAACGCCACGAACGGATTTGCCAACAAAAAATAAGTCGGAAATTGATGAAAATAATACACACTCAACGGAAAAGTAAACAACTGTGCCGAGAAACAAACGCACGAACCTTCCCACAACATTCGGATAGCGGGATTATTGGGCGTGGCCAACTGATTGAGGTACGGGTGCAAGAAAACGATGCCGATAATGGCCAAATACGACAACTGAAAACCCACATCAATGAGCCAATAGGGATTCCAAGCCAAAAGCAAAAGTGCCGAAATTGCGAGCGTATTATAGATGTTTTGTCGGCGGTCGATGGCCGTACCGATTTGAATAAACGAAAACATGACCGTTGCCCGTAGCACCGTTGATGATAGTCCCGCAAAAATGGCGTATCCCCATAAAGTGCTGATAATCAGGGCAGTAAAGTAAATTTTCCCGTATTTACCTCGTTTTTTTATCCAACCAAAAACGTAGCCGAGCATCAAAAATAAAATTCCGACGTGCATTCCCGATACCGAAAGCACGTGAATCGCTCCCGAAGCCGAGTAAGCTTCGAGCAACTCCGAGTCAATATCATCACGCAAACCGATGACCATCGCACTCGCCACGGCATACTCGTTGGGCGTTTGGATACGGGCCTTGAAAACACTATCGGCATACTGATTGGACTTGTAGGCAAATGCCAGAATCTTGGACGGTGGTTCGTGTCCAATTTTGCGGTATTCTTGTCCCCATAGGAAGTGATGCACGTAAATTCCTTTGTATTGCAAGAAACGTCGGTAGTCAAACTCATCGGGATTTTTTGGTGCTTCGACTTCACGGGGCATATTTTTTATCAAAAAAACATCACCGTATTGCGGTCGTTCGGCCACGGCACGGTTGAAATAAAGCAAAGTTTTTCCCTTAGATCTTTGCCACTTCCCAGCAACTTTAATGGCATTTACGGTTGCTTCTACTTTAAATGTTTTGGATTTTACTTCAACATTTGACGTAATAACTGCCTGATAATGAGTGAATTGCGACAGATTTACAAAATGATTTGGCTCGTTGATGGCGGTTTTTTGATAGGTAAATGTCCAACCAACTAAAAATAGCAATAGCATCAAAACTGCTCCTCGCAAGATTGGTTTTTGCAGGAAAATAGAAATACCAAAAACGAGCAACAAACCCCCAATCGAACAATAAATATAGGTCGAAATGTTTGGTAAATCGTTCAAGGGTATTTGTAAATACACAATTATCCCCAAGACAAAAAACAACAAATATCGGACGACTGGGAAAGTGCTAAATGTCATTTTTGGGCGATTAAGTGATTAGATAAATTCAAACGACAGGTTTATTCTTTATAACATACTGACAATCAGCAATTTGTATTGCTATGGTCTATTGTCTAATAACTATCGACTACTTAATTTTTCAAGTAACCAATTTTGAATCGCTTCGTTTTCTTCGGGAAATGTCCAGTGACCCGTTTCTTGGTAAAGTTTTAGTTCTTTTGGTGAAGAAATAACATTATAAGCCGCCCACATTGACGTTGGCGGACAGGTTTCGTCATTGAAGACCATCGAATAAAAACACGGGACTTTGAGTTGCTTCGCAAAATTCACGACATCGTAGTAAGCCGCCGTTTTTATTTTTGCTTCGCTGTTGGTATGAATGCTGTTTTTGTCAAAAATATGAGGCCAACCTCCCGCCCGATTTTTCAGGTAGCCCGCCATATCCGCCATTGCGGGGTAAGTCGGAGCCGCCCATTTCACTCGGGCATCGAGAGCCGCCGTCACGATTGACAAGGCCCCGCCCTGACTACCGCCCGTTACGGCCAAATTCGTACCATCAAATTGCGGCATATTCACCAAAAAATCATTGGCACGGACGCACCCCAAAAACACCCTCTTGTAATAGTATTGGTCACGATTATCCAAATTATAGGCCCAATAGCCACTCAATGCGGCCGCACCTAAATCATTGTACACGCTTACGTCCATCGTTACGGGAATGCCATGAATACCGATTTCTAAGGTAATAATGCCTTTTTCGGCGGTTTTTACATCACCTCCGTAAGGTCGAACGCCCGCTCCTGGCACTCGCAAGAGGGCAGGATATTTTCCTTCTTTTTTGGGTACGCACAAGATTCCATAAAGTCGGGTAGTGCCGCCTTCTCGGTAATTTTGCAGGTTTAGGTGATAAACATTCACGGTTTCGGTGCAACGTTCGGGCAACAAAGTCATCTTGGCATCAATCGGAACTTTGGCGAGATTTGCCTTGGCTTTATTCCAAAACTCAGTAAAATCGCTCGGCATTTCGATGGCTGGTTGAATCTTTTCGGGTTCAAAAGCGGCCGTTGCTAAGTTTCGGTATTCCTTGCCATCGACTTTCGCCACGACGATACAACGCAAAAAACCCGCAGTTGTCATCGTTCCGCCGTCAAGTTTTGTTATTCCGTCTTTCAAAATGGTACTATCTTTCTTGGATTCAAACTTTTCGGGGCCAAGTTGATAGACAATTTTGGTATTTTTCAAGGCATTTCCCCATTTCAAAACCGTAACTGTGAAAGTGACTTTTTCGCCAATTTTGTATGTCCAATCCTCGTGGTCGGGGGCAACGATTACCTTGACCATTCGCTCGGCGGGTTGGGCAAAAACCAAACTATTGACCAGTAAAAGAGAAAAAATAAAAATAAGTTTTTTCATTGATTATAAAGGTTTTAGAGTGAAAACGGGTATTTTATTTTAACAGAATGGGCTTCATGATTTTCGTCCATTCGGCATAACCTTTGGCGTTCATGTGGAGGCTATCCCCCACAAAGAAATCACCGTTGATGCTTCCATTGGAACGGTACATCACGGGGCGAATGTCGATGTAATTAAAGTTTTTATGTTTCATTATATAGTCCTCAATCATGCCATCGGCTTTCTGAACTTTTGCCCAATCGGCTTTTCTCAATATCGAAGGTTTCATCGAAACGTAATAGACTTTTGTTTTGGGCAAACGGTTCTGAATCATGGTGGCGAGTTCAGCAAAATTATCAAAAACCTGTTCGGACGTTCGTTGTGGTTTTCCGATAAAAAGGTCATTTTCGCAGTATAGCACGAGATTTTTGGGCTTGTAGGGCAGCACCATTCGCTCAAAATAATAGCTCATTTCGGGAAATGTAGCTGCTCCAAAACCGTGATTAATCACCGAAAGTGGGGCAAAATCGGCCTGCATGGTTTTCCACAAACGAAAACTCGAACTGCCGAAAAAAACCGTTTGCCCTTGAAGTTTTTCAAGACCAATGGTTGCATCGATTTTTTCATAATTCAAGATTTCGCTTTCGAGGCGATTGATTTTATAATCCACCTCGTCAGGTTCGGCGATTGGCTTGTAAATTAACGTTCGCTGACAAGCAATGAAAGTAAAGCACAGAACAAATGCGGGCAATAAATATTTTTTTGTCATGGGTTGAATGTTTATCAAACCTGTCAGGTTTGGAACGGTGCGACGATTCGCAATCTTATAGATTTAGCAGAGAATTAAAATTTATATCAAAAACCAGCCGCATGACCATCTTTCCGAGATTCTGATGCTCCAAAATATACTTTTCTGATTGGGTCATATCTAATCGCTTGATAACCACCGTATTGCCCCAAAGTATAACCAACTTTATGTCCTTTTTGCATCAAACCCCTAATCGTTTCGTAGGGAATGCCCGACTCCATCGTAATCATACCGACACCTTCCATTGGCTCGCCCGTTGGCTCGGACGAACCATCATGGTTGAGCCTCGGGGCATCGCCCGCTTCTTGGAGATTCATGCCAAAATCAACTACGTCCATCACGATTTGCACGTGTCCCATTGGCTGAAATGCCCCGCCCATTACGCCAAAACTCATAAATGGCTTGCCGTCTTTGGTAACGAACGCAGGAATAATTGTCTGAAAAGGGCGTTTGTGCGGAGCGTACGAATTATTTTCACCTTCTTTTAAATTGTACAACTCTCCCCTATCCTGAAAAATAAATCCTAAACCGTCGGGCATCATTCCCGAGCCAAAACCCCGATAATTACTCTGAATCAACGAAACCATGTTTCCGTCTTTGTCGGCCACGGTCAGATAAATCGTATCGCCTTCTCGCAAAGCTGGATTTCCTGCATCGTAATGGGCGGCGGCTTTGTTTGGGTCAATTAACTTGCGTCGCTCGGCAGCATATTCTTTCGAGATGAGTGATTTTACAGGGATTTTTACAAATTCGGGGTCAGCATAAAATTTTGCTCGGTCTTCAAAAGCCAACTTTTTTGCTTCTGTAAAAAGATGTACGTGTTCGGTGCTACCATAAGGAATTTTTGAGAAATCATAGGCTTCCAAAATATTTAGCATCTGCAAAGCCGCAATTCCCTGTCCGTTGGGTGGCAATTCCCAAACATCGTAGCCACGGTAATTGGTCGAAACTGGCTCAATCCAAGTTGAAGTATGGTCGGCGAGGTCTTTGGCAGTCAAAAATCCACCATTTTTTTTCATAAACGCATCCATCGTTTGAGCCATTTCTCCTTTATAAAAAGCATCACGTCCGCCCTTGGCGATTTTCTCCAAAGTATTTGCCAAATTAGGGTTCTTGAAAATATCGCCTTTTTTCGGCACTTCCCCATCGGGATAGTAATGCTCTTTGATGTTCGGAAATTTGCCATACGCCCTCGGCACGCTCCGCAAACTTGATGCTAACTCATCATGCACGGGAAAACCGTTTCGCCCGTAAGCAATGGCGTGCGACAAGATTTTTTCCATTGATAGCTTGCCAAATTTCTTATGCAACTCAAACCAACCATCAACGCAGCCTGGCACGCTGATTGGCAAAGGCCCCGTTGCGGGAATATGGGTAAGCCCACGCTTTTTAAATTCGTCCAAAGTCAAAGAATATGGTGAGCGACCCGAGCCATTTAGTCCGTAAAGTTTTTGCGTTTTTGCATCCCAAACGATAGCGAAAATATCGCCACCGATGCCGTTTACGTGCGGCTCGACCATTCCTTCCATGGCATTGGCGGCAATGGCGGCATCAACGGCACTGCCGCCCGCCCGCAAAACTTCGATAGCAGCTTGCGTAGAAAGTGGGTGCGAAGTACAAACCATGCCGTTTTGGGCGATGACTTCCGACCGCCCCGCCCAAGGTCTTCCGTACATTCGGTCTTGGGCGAATGTGGCGTAAGTAATTGATAATAAGGCGATTAGGGTTAGGGTTTTTTTCATTTTGTTAAGATTGATTGGTTCTCAGTTTATCAAAAATAAATCGAAAATTATAGGCTTCAAAATATTCTTCTCTATCTGGGTCAGTTCCCCAAAGTCGAAAGAAACGCTTTCTATCATCGGGTTTATCGCCTTCGTTAAAGCCCAAAATTCTACGAGTTATCTTTGCTCTTTCTTTGTTTTCAGTTGAAATATTAGCTTTTATATCTATTTCACCTGTTGTGGAATTATATTCAAAAAAATCATCAAAATCATAATTAAAATCGTCAGGCCTGAGTAGATTTTCGTCAAATTGCTCTTTTTTATGGCTATTACAGTGTCCACAAGTTAAATATAAGTTTTCCCAAAGGCATACATCTTCATAAAAAAGAGGATTACTTTTAGGTTTGAAGTGGTCTATTTCTTCTTTATAAGACCCTACTGGATAAGCATCACAATAATAACAGTGCTTCGATGAAATATCTCTTAGAATTGGCAATAAAAGCCGATTGAGGGTTTGGTTATTAATTTCTGGCCAAACGAATTTGAATGAATTACCTTTTGTTTCTCTATTTTTACGATATTGTTTTCCCCAATATTTTTGTTTTTCATCACTAAAAAAATCAGGGGCTGGTGGTCTTACTATTCTTCTCATTATTAGACAGTTGCGAGATTTTTATTTAGGTATTTTTCTAATTTTCTTTTTTCAAAACCAATAATACTGCTCAATTCTCCTGTTTGATTTTCTAACCTACTTACAATTTCATCGAAATCGTTTATATTTACCTCCTCGCCTTTGATAATTTGTTCTTTCAACAACATAAATTGTTTTAAATCTAACTCATTTTTCAAACCAAAATCTGATTCAATACCAAAGCCCGTTCGCAGATAATACTGATAACTATGCCCATCTTCCGTCCAATATTCTTTCTCCAAGATACTATTATTATTGTCATCTAACTTAAATTTATAAACTCGAGCATTATCAACCGAGCCAACCACAAAAGGCGAGTGTGTAGAAATAAAAATTTGGGCATTTGGAAACAAACCTTGCACAACTGGCAAAATCTTTCGTTGCCAAGATGGGTGAAGATGCACTTCGATTTCGTCAAGGAAAAGTATAAAGTTTTGGTCGAGAATACTGCGGGTTTTATCGGCCCAATTGATTCTATCTAATCGCATCAAAAGGTCTGATAACCAAGAGATTATAGATTTTAGACCGTCGGGGAGTACATCAAAAGATAAATTTTTGCCATCTAATTTTACACTAACTTTTAGTGACTCTTCCAAATCAAATTCGATTTTTTTTTCTGTAATTTTAGAAAGTGTTTTTTCGATTTCTTGAACAGTATTTGTATAGTTTGAGTTATTAATTCCTTTACCTTTTGCTATTAGCTCTTTGGTTTTTACGTTAGCAATCCATTTGATAATTAAGTTAGAATCAATATATTTTTCAAAATTTAAGGCATCTTCAAATGGGTTTATAGTTATTTCTTCAATATTGACCAATCCATCTCCTCTTGCTGTTCTATAACCTGAATATCCAAAGAAAGCAAAATTTATATTTTCAGGATTTTTCGTTTTTATATTGTTTAAAAAATCACGTATTACATTACCCGCATATCTATGAATAGTGTATTCCCTAATTTCTATTATTTCAGAGCCTTTATCCGTAGGCAAATCCGTTGTAATAAATAAACCTTTACCTTTATGTATTCTTGAAAATAATTTGCTATTCGGTGAAAACTCTTTAAATAATTCTGCTAAAATTAATAGAATTGTTGTTTTACCTGTACCATTTTCGCCAGTAAGTATATTAATTTCAGCTTTGTTCTTCATTGAAACTAATTTCGGCTTAAATTCAATATTTAAACTCTCAAAAGGTCCTACACTTTCTGTAATAATTCTTTGAATTCTCATTTTCTATAATCTTTTACATGATTTTAAACAAATATAAGAAAAATAAATTTTTTTTTACTACCACTTCCAACCATTTCGCCAAAACCAGCATCATTGTAGATGAAAAGGGTAAATCACTCAGACAGAAACGTTTTGTTTCGTCGTGGGGGGAGAAATGAGGAAGATTTTTGTTTCTCCTCCCCGACAGGCTGAGTTTAGGTAATGTTCAATGATTAATGATTCAACTTACTGATTATCAATTAGTTAAAACAATATAAATAAAAAAACTCAATGAAAATCTTATTTTTTTCTTTGATTATCGGTACTTTTCTCGTGGCGGCTTGTGCCGAAAAGATTATCGAAAGTGCTGATAGTGTGCTGGTTAGGTCGTTGGCCACTTCAAATCTTTTGGGGCAATGGAAGTTCAAGGGTTATTCCGACGGCAAAGTGCCGCCCTATGATGTTACCCTCGAATTTAAGAATGAGGAACGAAAAAACACGCTCAATGGGCGTTCGTCGGTGAATTTTTATTTTGCTGATTTTGAAATTAATGACGCAAAAAAAACCATGAAAATTGGCGTACTCGGCAGCACAAAAATTGCGGGAACAATCGAAGCCAATCAGTTTGAAGCGATATACTATGAGCGTTTCAGAAATATCGCACGGTACGAGTTTAAAAATGACAATTTACTCCTGCATCTCGAAAACCCGACGAACGAAACCATGTATTTTGAAAGAAAACGGTAAGCAATTATCAGTAATCAATTATCATTCACTCATTCAAAATTAAAAATGAAAACTATCAAATTTTTCTCCATCGCAACGGCTTGCTTTTTAGCGGCAATCGGTTGCAGTAAAACTACCCCAGTGAGTCCAGATACGCAATTAAAGGCCGTTCCGACAGTTTTTTCAGACCAAACGAGCGAATTTGCCTTCGATTTTCTGAAAAAACACAACGCTGCCGAAAAAGCCGACAAAAACTATTTTGTGTCACCACTGAGCCTACACATTGCCCTCGGAATGTTGCTCAATGGTGCAAATGGCAAAACAAAAGATGAGATTCAGTCGGGCTTGCGTCTTTCGTCAGACGACATGGCTGCCAATAACAATGTTTACAAAGATTTGATGGAAGGTTTGCCAAAAACCGACCCAAAAGTAACCAATACCATTGCCAACTCGGTTTGGTACCGAAATAGTTTTTCAGTCGAGAAATCTTTTTTGGATATTCTGAAAACCTCATTCAATGCTGCAGCCTACGCCGAAGATTTTAATAATGCCGCAACCGTGGGCAAAATCAACGCCTGGGCAAGCGACAACACAAACGGAAAAATCAAGCAAGTACTTGACAAAATCGAACCCGCCCACGTGATGTTTTTGATGAATGCCTTGTATTTCAAAGGTGACTGGAAGATTCCGTTTAAGGTTGAAAATACGAGAGATGAAACTTTTTTTGGCACTTCAACAGTTGCTAAAAAAGTGAAAATGATGAACATGACCGAGAAGGTAAAATACGCCAAACGCCCTGATTATCAAGCTATTGAGCTACCTTACGGCAGTGGAAATTATGTAATGACCGTTTTATTACCGAATGAAAATACGCTCACGATGAAAGCAGATTTGGCATCAACATCGGTGATTAATTTAATCAACACCATGTCGGCCACCGAATGGAAAAGCCTACATGCGGCCATGCAAGAGCAGAAGGTAATTGTGGGCTTGCCAAAATTCACGCTCGAATACGAAACAAATCTGAATGCTGTTTTGGGCAAAATGGGAATGCCGACGATGTTTAGCGATGCGGCCGATTTATCAAAAATATCGCCCCCTGCGGGCAAGCTAAAAGTCGGTTTCGTGAAGCAAAATACCTTTGTTGCGGTTGATGAAAAAGGCACCGAGGCCGCCGCAGTTACGACTATCGGTATCGAACTAACCTCCGCTCCTATCCTACCCGAGTTTGTGTGTAACCGCCCGTTTGCTTTTTTTATTAGTGAAAAACAATCAAATACGATACTTTTTGCGGGGAAAATTGTGAATTTGTGATAAGACTTTTGAAAAATTGTCAAAGCTAAATAACCAAAAAAGCCTCGAAATTCGAGGCTTTTTCTATGCAAGGCAAACTGGGCGTTCGCCCCAAAAGATTATGCTTCGCCCATTGGGCCACCAAAGTTCATCGGAAACGGAAACGGTTCGTTTGTGTGGCGAATCGCACCGAAGTTATCTTCGTATTTAGCGATATTTTCTTGTAACGCTATCAATAAACGTTGAGCGTGTTCGGGGGTCAAAATCACCCTTGACTTTACCTTTGCCTTTGGCACGCCAGGCATTAGCCTAATAAAATCTACCACAAACTCGGTGTTTGAGTGAGCAATCATTGCCAAATTAGCATACACGCCTTCGGCCATCTCTTCCGACAACTCAATGTTTATCTGCTGTTCAGGTTCGTCCTGAATCTCTTTTCGTTTTGCCATTATTATCTGTATGTTTAAGTAGTTGGGAGTCATTGTTCAGACTTATATATCCAAATGTATGAATCATTTTCTGAAAAATAAAATCTCACCGTGAATTGTTATTATATGGTAAATTTTTTATCTAATTGCTTCACGCACCCGCAAGAGTTTTTCGAGTAATTCTTCCAGTTTGTCAAGAGCCAACATATTTGCTCCGTCCGATTTGGCTACTGACGGGTTTGGGTGGGTTTCGATAAAAATCCCGTCCGCCCCAACAGCAATGGCTGCCTTGGCGATGGTTTCGATGAGTGCGGGTTTTCCGCCCGTAACGCCCGACGATTGGTTGGGCTGTTGCAACGAATGTGTGCAGTCCATAATTATTGGCACATCAAAGGCTTTCATTTCGACGATATTTCTATAGTCCACCACAATATCCGAATACCCAAATGAGTTTCCTCGGTCGGTCAGCATTACGTCAGCGTCGGGGTTGATGGCTTTGATTTTTTCAACAGCAAAACCCATTCCCGAACCGTGCATAAATTGCCCCTTTTTTACATTTACGGCTTTACCCGTTTTGGCGGCCGCCACCAAAAGCTCGGTTTGTCGGCAAAGAAAAGCAGGGATTTGCAACACATCAACGTACTGAGCGGCGAGTGCGGCTTCGTCTGATTCGTGAATATCAGTAACCGTTGGCAACTCGAAGGTCGCTCCTACTTCCCGCAAAATCCCGAGAGCCAACTCATCGCCGATGCCCGTAAAAGAATCCAACTTTGTGCGATTTGCTTTTCGATACGAAGCCTTAAAAATGTACGGAATTTGTAATCGGTCGGTGATATTTTTTATTTTTTCGGCAATTTCCAAGGCCATATCCCGACCTTCGACCACGCAAGGCCCTGCGATGAGGAAGAAATTTCCTGAATTTTGATTTTTTAAATGATTGATTTTCAATGCTTTGCGAATTTTTATAATTATTATTTTATTCTCTTAAATTTTAAATTTGGTACCTTTTTCAATAGAAACAATGCTTTTTTGTTTGATTTATGCTTGTTTTGTTTGATAAATCACCAATTTAGCAAATACTGCCGTAAAGGTCGAAACAAATCTTGTACTAAAAAAATTTCCTGTATTTTGTTGTTTTCGTTTAAAAGCGTTTTCTTTGCAGTCGTTTTTCACCAAACTACCGTTCAAAATGTCAGCAATTGCAACAAAAGTAACAAAAATTATCGTTGAGAAACTCGGCGTAGATGAGTCAGAAGTAACACCCGAAGCATCATTCACAAATGATTTGGGAGCCGATTCGTTAGACACCGTAGAATTGATAATGGAATTTGAAAAAGAATTTAACGTTTCTATTCCAGACGACCAAGCCGAAAACATTCAGACCGTTGGTCAGGCTATCACTTACTTAGAAGAAAATTCTAAATAAGTATTCTTAATACCGAGTGCTGAGTAATGCGTTTGATATTTTAAATCAGCTTCGCTTTTTTATTTCCTCAAACGCATTACTCCGAACTCCGTGTTTATTTTCTTTGACAAAAAACTACATTTATGGCTTTCAAACGAGTAGTTGTAACAGGGTTAGGTGCATTGACTCCCATCGGTAATACCGTGGAAGAGTTTTGGCACGGATTATCGACGGGCAAAAGCGGAGCCGCTACCATCACCCGTTTCGATGCCAGCAGGTTTCGCTCGAAATTTGCCTGTGAAGTAAAAAACTTTGACGTTACGCAGTTTATCCCCCGACAAGACGCTCGTAAGATGGATATGTTTACCCAGTTTGCGATGATAGTAGCCGATGAGGCTATCAAAGACTCTGGACTGGATTTAGATACAATCAATAAAAATAAAGTTGGCGTTATTTGGGGTTCGGGCATTGGCGGACTAAAAACCTTTGAAGAAGAAGTAATCAATTTTTCAAACGGTGATGGTACGCCCAAGTTTAATCCCTTTTTTATTCCGAAAATGATTGCCGATAGTGCCTCTGGGCAAATTTCAATCAAATACGGTTTTCGTGGGCCCAACTACATCACGGTTTCGGCTTGTGCCTCTACCAATAATGCCATTATTGATGCCTTCAATTATATTCGCTTAGGTCGCATAAATATTTGTGTTTCGGGTGGCTCAGAAGCTGCCATTACACAAGCGGGCATCGGTGGCTTCAATGGCTTGCGTGCCATGTCGGAGCGAAACGACGATCCTGCAACGGCTTCACGCCCCTACGATAAAGACCGTGATGGCTTTGTGCTGGGCGATGGCGGTGCGGCATTGATTCTGGAAGAATACGAACACGCCATAGCTCGTGGAGCAACGATTTACTGCGAAATAATCGGCGGCGGAATGTCGTCGGACGCTTATCATATCACAGCCCCCCACCCCGAGGGCGAGGGTGCGTACCTCTCAATGGTTGATGCCCTTGATGATGCAGGAATCAAACCAGAAGAAATTGACTATATCAATACCCACGGAACTTCTACTCCGCTGGGCGACCCGCAAGAAATCAAGGCAATCGAAAGATTATTTGGCGAGCATGCCTACAAAATGAGTATTAGCTCAACCAAATCAATGACGGGGCATTTGCTCGGTGCGGCGGGTGCAGTTGAGTCAGTTGCGGCTATTTTGGCCATCAAACACCAAGTCGTTCCGCCTACGATTAATCTCTTTAATGTTGATGAATCAATCGACCCACGAATAGATTTGACACCAAATGTAGCGAAAGCTCGAAAAATAGATGTAGTTTTGAGTAATTGTTTTGGTTTCGGTGGGCATAATGCTACGTTGATTTTTAGGAAATTGGTATAAATATTTTTTACATCGTGTTGTCGGTAGTTAGCAATTCATTTTGGGGGCTTTTCAAATCTGATTCTAAGGAACGCAGTTTTAGAAAATCAGTAGAGCAGATAATCGGTGAAAAGCCTGGAAATCCGTTGCTCTATCAACTTGCTTTTCGGCACACGTCGGCCTCGAAAGAAACCAACATTGGTGGCTTCCGAGAATCGAATGAACGGCTCGAATACCTCGGCGACTCGGTGCTGGGTATGATTGTGGCCGAATACCTCTTCAAAAAATATCCGTTCAAAGATGAAGGTTTTCTAACCGAAATTCGCTCTCGAATCGTAAACCGTGAATCACTAAATATTCTCGCCCGCAAGATTGGCTTGGAGCGACTCATCGAATTTGATGGTCAGCGAATTGCCCATAATCGTACCTCCATGTACGGCGATGCCATGGAAGCTCTCATCGGAGCGATTTACTTAGATAAAGGGTTTCGTTTTACGAAACAGTTTATCTTGAAAAAACTTCTCGCCAACTACTTCGACCTCGATACGGTCATTCAAACGAATACAAACTACAAAAGTATCATACTCAGTTGGTCGCAGCAAGAAGGAAAAAAAGTTGCCTTCGATATTATCCAAGAAAACGGAAAACACCACAGCAAGGAATTTGTGGCCCAAGTTTCGGTTGATGGCGTAGCCATAAGCAAAGGTGGCGGCTGGAATAAAAAGAAAGCCGAACAAGAAGCCGCTCGCAGGGCTTGTGAGGTTTTGGAGATAAAATCGTAGCCTTTAAAGACCTTTTAGTAAAAATATCCAAAAATATTTTTATAATAGCTGCAAGTGTCTATTTTTGTGGTATATTACAAAACAACCATTACCTATTTTACACTGCCATTTGTTGAAACCTCTACCTAAAATAATATTCGGGCTGTTACTACTATTGACTTGCGGTGCTACGTATGCCCAAAAGGTAAATATTCAGGTACTACAACAAGGCACATCTTATTCGGATTCGTCTTATTATGACATCATACCCGTTGGCGATAAGTTTTGGATTGGTGGCAAATACGGCACGCTCAAAATGATTGATGCCGAAGGGAAACTTTCTAATATAAATTATCCAAGTCAGAATGTTGATATTTATAAGTTAGATCACTTCGATGCCAATAACCTCATTATTAGTGGCGATAAAGGCACGATTTATAAACATAATTTGGTAGCAAATACTTGGGAAACTATCCAAATAAAAGGCTACGAAAAGGCTTGCTTTTATAACCTCACGGTAGTTAATGATTCTACGGCGTTTGTCTGTGGAGGTAATTCGGCCATTGCTCACTCCGAAAAAACGGTTCCGTTTGGTTTTATTTTGCAAACAACCGATCGTGGTAATACTTGGAAACGAGTCTATCATAATGCTTTCAAGATGGTTTGGTGTGTCAAATATAACAGCTTCGATAAGCGAGTTTATGCCCTCATGTACACGCCCAACCAAACCCATATTTACAGTTTTGGAAAAGATAAGTGGGTGAAAAAGCAAAAAATTGGTCATAGTATTTTTCACGAAATACAGTTTGAAAACGCCAATGATTTTATCGCCATGGGTGGCTGGATGGGCAAAACTGGGCGTATTCATAGCAACACGCAGCAATTAGAGATTCCGAAATCGGGGTTGCTTTGGGGACGAGTAGCCAACGAAAAATATGAGATTTACTCGGGCTGTGACGGAAAAATCGTACTTGGTGATAAGCATGGTAATTATAAAATATTCGGCGAAAAACTCAATAAAGCATTTAGTATTTACGAAACAGTTTTTACATCGCCCACTACCGCCATCGCCATCGGAAGTGCCAGAACGATTCTTTTACTCAAAATAATCGAAGAAAGTCATATTAGTCACAATGGGTCTAATAATTAAACCTGCTCTTCCGTTTGTATTTGCAAACATAGCTTACTAAATTAACTTCACTAACGATTTTTCTCCTATTAAACTCGATTCAAAATGAAAAAAATAATTGTTTTGGCACTCGTGGCGTGTAGCACTTTTGCCAATGCCCAAAAAGGGGAAACGGTAAAACTATTCGACGGAAAAACCACCAAAGGCTGGCACACTTGGCAAAAAACAAGCGTGACTGGCTGGCACGTAATGAACGGCGTATTGATGACCAATGGCGGTAGTGGCGATTTGGTGTCTGATAAAGAATATGGTGATTTTGAGCTAACCTTTGAGTTTAAAGCCGCTCCGAAGGGCAACAGCGGTGTGATATACAAAGTACTCGAAACGCCCGAAGCTACGGCTTCGTATATGTCAGGGCCTGAGTACCAAATCATTGATGATGTGAACTACCCCGATAAAATACGTGATGTGCAGAAAACCGCCGCCAACTATGACCTCCAAGCCGCCAACGATTTGAGCATCATGAAGCCCGCAGGCGAATGGAATACGGGCAAGATATTAATCAAAGACAACCATATCGAGCATTGGCTAAATGGTAAAAAAGTAGTCGAGTACGAATACGGCAGCACCGACTGGACGATGATGGTGGCAAAAAGTAAATTTGCCACGTGGGCTTTTGCCAATGCTCACCCCAGAGGCAAAATCGCTCTCCAAGACCACGGTGATATGGTTTCGTTTAGGAATATTAAGATTAAGGAGTTGTAGTAAAAACGGGGCTTTTGTATCATCAAAAGCCCCGTTTTTATTTTGAAACCTCATCTAAAATTTGATTATAAACCTTTGAGCGGCGTTTCTTTTTTTCATTGATAGCAATTTGTTCAGCCTTTTTGAATCCACCCATATAATATCGTTGAAACCAAGGTGCGGCTGTAAATAGTATGTCGAACGGACTTGCACTTTTGATGGCTGTTACGATTCCCAAAGTAGCAATACCGACCGTGAGAATGAATGAGTTTGTACCGTTTTTAATATCTCCCGCATAAAACTGCCCAAAACCTGGAACAAACATACTCATAATTCGAGCTTTATTGGGCTTGAGTTTACTTATTTTATCATTTTTTACAAATAACTGTTTTATCTTTTCTTGGGTTTCATAATCCGTCGAGTCAGTCAGGGTCAAAAATTGATTTTTTGCATCATCGTATCTTTCAGTAGAAAAGTTTAAAATAGCAGCATATAAGGTTTTTCGTTTTTGCTGTTCGGCCGAGAGCGTAGCGGGAATGTTCAATAATTCTACTTCGGCATATTCAAAATTATTGATTATCAAGTAACACGCCAATTTTCGTAACAAAACTTCGGCTTTGGTACTATCGGTTTTTTGTTGAAAAAATGCTAACTCGTAATAGTCGGCGGCTTCTTCAAAGGCTTGGGTTTCGTAGAGGCAGTCAGCGATATTTTTGTAACAGTCTTTTCTGAAAGCATCTTGTTTATCAAAATATATCACCCTTCGGTAAGTCACGCTCGCTCCTGTGTAATCTTTTTTCTCGAATAATTCATTGGCAAAATCAAAACTTTGTTTGAGGTTTTGCGAGAAAGTAGTTTTTGGAATTAATATTAAAAGTATTAAAAGTATTTTTTGCATAATTTTTTCAATTAGTGGAGGTATTTTATCGATATTTTCTTAATTCAAAAAACGCTGTTTATCAGTAACTTTTGTCATTGCCTAAAATAGGTTGCCTTGCGATTAGAAAAAGTGAATATAGTTAAAATTGTATTATACATTGATTTGGGTCTTGTTTTTTTGATAAATC
>JANNEN010000327.1:0-36410 GCA_031378715.1 Emticicia sp. | reverse complement strand
AACTAACTCACCGCCCAGCGTACCTGCATCGGGGCCGATGTCGATTATCTGGTCGGCGGCACGCATGACTTCCTCTTCATGTTCGACCACGATAACGGTATTGCCCATGTCACGGAGCGATTCGAGTACACTTATTAGGCGTTGGGTGTCCCGTGGGTGCAGTCCGATGCTGGGTTCGTCGAGAATATACATCGAACCAACCAACGAGCTTCCGAGTGAGGTGGCAAGTTTTATTCGCTGAAATTCACCCCCCGAAAGGCTCGAAGTAAGGCGATTTAAGGTCAAATATCCTAAGCCTACTCGCTCCATAAATTCGAGGCGAGAATTGATTTCAATTAAAATCCGCTTTGATATAGCCTGCTGATAATCAGGCATTTGCAGATTTTTAAAGAACTCCGCCACGCCCGAAATCGGCATCAGCACTAAGTCGGTGATTGAAGCTCCACCGATTTTTACGTAGCTGGCATCTTTACGCAAGCGTGAACCTCGGCACTCGGGGCAGTCGGTGCGGCCACGGTAGCGAGAAAGCATCACTCGGTATTGCACTTTATACACTTGACTTTCGATGTCAGCAAAAAAAGCGTTGAGTCCTTGAAAATATTGGTTTCCCGTCCAAAGCAGTTCTTGCTGTTGGGAGCTTAAATCTTTGTAGGCACGATGAATCGGGAAATCAAATCGAACACCATTTTTTAGGAGTGGGGTGAGCCATTCGCCCATGCGTTCGGTTCGCCACGGGGCGATTGCCCCTTCAAAAACCGACAAATTTTTATCAGGAATAATCAACTCAGGGTCAAGCCCCAACACTTTTCCGTAGCCTTCGCAACGTTTGCAAGCTCCATAAGGATTATTAAACGTAAATAAATTGACACTCGGCTCTTCAAAAAGTATGCCGTCAAGCTCAAATTTATCCGAGAATACTTTCCGTTGCTCGAGCGGAGCCGAGGGGCTTACTCCCTCCACTTTGGGGAGGGGTGGGGAGGGGTTTAAGGGCAAAATCTCCACAAAACACTCACCTTCCCCTTCAAAAAAAGCAGTTTGCACCGAGTCTGAAAAACGAAATTGCGTATCTTCGTCGTTGTGTTTTACTACATTTCTATCTATTAGAATTTCAATCTTTTGCGTTTCTTCAATTTTTATTTTTTCCTCTTGAATCTCCTGAATTTGCTTTATCTCACCATCGACTACTACACGGGTGTAGCCTTTTTGTAATAGCAAATCCAACTCTTTGTTTATTTTTCGCCCTTCTTTCACTTTCAGCGGGGTCAAAATCATTATTCGAGTGCCTTCGGGGTGCGAAAGTATGAAGTTTATGACATCAGTGACGGTATCTTTCTTGATTTCCTTGCCCGAAACTGGCGAGTAGGTGATGCCCGCTCGTGCAAAAAGTAGCTTGAAATAATCATAAATCTCGGTAGTGGTGCCGACGGTCGAGCGAGGGTTTTTGGTGGCCACTTTCTGCTCAATGGCAATCGCTGGCGACACGCCTTTAATATAATCAACGTCGGGTTTTTCCATGCGACCCAAAAACTGACGGGCGTACGAACTCAAACTTTCGACGTACATTCGCTGGCCTTCGGCAAAAAGCGTATCGAACGCCAAGGACGATTTTCCGCTACCCGAAAGCCCCGTAACGACAACTAATTTGTTGCGGGGAATAGCTACATCAATATTTTTAAGGTTATTTACTTTCGCCCCTTTGATGATAATATACTGCTTGGGGTCGAGCGTTTCGACATCAGTTAAATGCGTATTTTGGGTATTGTTCATTCAATTTTTGGAGTAAGACCGAACTTATTAAACCATTTTTGGGGTCAGATAGTTTCGTTATTTCGATTGTATTATCAAGCGAGCCGATTCTTCAAAACCATCACCTTTGATTCTGACGATGTAGCTCCCTTTTTCTAAATTTCGAACATCAATTTCCTTGCGTTCGTAGGTGTCGTCCAAGCGAAACTTGAATACTATTTTTCCCGCAAGGGTATAAAACTTTACTTCCAAATTCTTAATCGTTTCTCGGGTTTCTAAATAAACCAAATCGCTGACGGGGTTTGGATAAAGCGTAAGAATATTATCAGAAACGCTGAATAAGACCTCATCAGAACCTTTTGACTGACAGCTAAACTGCTGATTATCAGTTGATTTTTGATTTCTAATAACCGTAAGTTGATAGTTTCCTGATTGAGAAACTTTCAGTGTGGGCGTAGTAGTTTTCGAGAAAACGACATTGTCTTTTTTCCATTCAAATTGATCGTTAGCCATAAAATCACCCTTTGTGGCTTGTAAAGAAAATAACCCTACTTGACTTATTTGGGGCTGCTTTGGTGTGGGGCTAATACTTAGTTTTGCAGAAATTGAGGCAAGGGATTCACAGCCTAAACTGTTGATAGTTTTCACCGAAAACTCATAGTTTCCGACCGTATCAAGCAAAATAGTTTTTGAACTTGCTGCATTGCTCCATAAGATTTTATCATTGGTTTCGACTGTGAGTGAAATCTTTGACCCAAAACAAATATCGTTAGCTGGTGAAACTACAATTTTAGGTTGTGGGGGAATCGGATTTGCTTTTACCGTAATTTTGTCCGAAATGTCAGAAACACAACCGAGTTCGTTTTTGCTTTTCACCGTAAAATCGCCCGAAGTTCCGACCGAAATTTTCTGGGCAGTCTCGCCCGAACTCCACACGTACGATTTTGCATCAAGGGTATTTGCCGTAAGTACTATTTTGTTGGTTCCATCGGTACAAAACTCGGGGTTTTTGTCGGTAGCTATGCTCGGCTTCTGATTCGGAAAAATCAAACGGGTATTAACACTCGGCACTACATATTTATTTCCTCTGAAATCTTTAATCGTGGCCGAAAACGTACCTTTATCGACCGTAATTTGGTTCGTTTTTGCTTTGTTCGACCACTCATAACTCTTGAAACCTTCGGGTAGTTTGAGGTTTGCTTGGTTGTTGGCATCGCACGTGATTTCGGGTTCGATGATTGATTTTGCTAAAACAGGTTTAGAGTTTTTAAAGAAATTATCATCAAGCGATTTATCCCAATTTTCGGCCAAAAGCGAGATACCCATATTGCCCGTTACGTTTTGAAAATGCACAGCATCAAAGCGAGGCACCTGCAGATTATCAGTAAATGGCCCCGCAAAGACATTATTTCCTGCTTTATTGATGATTCTGTTCTGCCCACCGATGATTTCGGCGTTCGATGGAGCCATAAATGTAAGGGACGTACGAGCCACCACCCAACTAAGATTTTCGTCAAAATCATTGCGAGAAATATCAATTACTCGTTGCAAATTATTAGCATACGCATCAGCCGAAAGCCGATTAGGCGAATTGTCGGTTTCGCCTTGAATCCAAAGCAACGACCGAACGCCCATCAAAGCCCCGTAGTATTGTAGCGTATTGCGGAGGTTCATGTAAGGCAGGCCTTTGGGCAGTTGAAATCGCCCGCCAATGTCCAGCACAAAATTAAAAGTTGGTAGCCCTTCGGCACTTTCTCGCCAATTTATAACCGAAACCAGAAGCAAGCCTTCATTAAAAAATGCCACGGGAACATTCAATTTTCTGACGAGCCGATCGCCCAACTCACCATAACACCACGGCCCATCGCCCTGCGGGGCTACATTAACATTCTGCCCTAATTGCACAAAATTTAGGTTTTCGGGTAGCGGGTCGAGTACATCACTGTTCTGAAAATTAATGGCATTCACTCGGTCATCGGTTGCTCCTTTTGCTCCGTAGTTTGGAATCCCTTGGGCGTTCGACTGCCCCAATGCAATAAAAACCTCCCCAATACCGACTTTTTCGACCGTGATAGTTTGAGTTATGTTATTGTCTTTTGCCGCCCGCACTTCCAACTTGTACCAACCGCCCCGCCCTTGTATTTTTCCTGCAAAATACCCTGCTTTCGGTTTTTCTTGCACAAGTATCCAGTCGGTAGCGGTACCCTGTCCTGCCAAGATGGGCGTGAGCCGAGCTTCGATTTTATCGGGTGCTTGAGTATAATTTCCGAGAATATTTACAAAGCCAAGATTATCATTATTTCGTTGAAAAACAATGCGATTCGTCGGAAAACTAAGGCTTATTTGAGCAAAAATATCAAAACTAAGCATTGAAAAAATTAGCACGGGTAGTAGATTTTTATTTAACATGGCAAAGGATTTGGGGAATATCGGACGATTCCTTAAAGAAGTGAACAATGATAACTTGAAGCAAAAATAAGTTTTTTAATAGATAAACAATCAACATAGCATCAATTTTAGTAAATCAAAAGATAAAATAAAGCCCTGAAAAGCCGTACTTTTGTAAAAAAATCAAACTATTGAAAAACGCAATCGCAGTCATTTTTGACATGGACGGTGTTATTTGCGACACCAACCCCTACCACTCGCTGGCTTGGAAAGCCTTTCTGGATAAACACAACATCGCATCAAGCGAGGCGGAGTTTATTGCCCACATGTACGGCAAAAGCAATAGTTATATTTTAAAACATTTTTTTAAAAGAGAAATTACAGGCGAAGAATTTGACCGAATGGAGTTTGAGAAAGAAGCCCTTTTTCGAGAAATATACGATGCCCACGTAACGCCAATTTCGGGACTTTTGGCTTTTATCGAAAACCTAAAAAGTAATGGTGTAAAAACGGGCATTGCTACCTCCGCACCGTATCTGAATATGGAATTGATTTTGAGTAAATTGCCGCTGCGTGAACAAATGGAATCGCTACTCGCCAGTGAAGATGTAAACTCGCACAAGCCCAGCCCCGAAGTTTATCTCAAATCGGCTCAAAACTTGGGCGTGCCGCCCGAACGCTGCGTGGTCTTTGAAGATTCGTTTTCGGGCGTGACGGCAGGCAAAGCCGCAGGGGCAAAAGTTGTGGGCGTACTATCAACTTATAAAAAAGAAGAACTCCCCGTTTGTGATAGTTATATTGTTGATTATCAAGGCATTAGCTTTCGGGATATTGAAAAATTGCTTACGCCATAAAACTAAACTAATGCTTACACACCTACGCACATTTTTTACACATCGCCAAAGTTTGGCTATCGGAATGGTTTTTATCTCCGTCGGATTTTTGTTTGGCAACTGGGCTACACTGATTCCGTACATCAAACAAAAATTTGATTTGAACGATGCCCAATTAGGTTTACTACTGCTCAGTATGCCCATTGGAGCAACGGTCATGAACCCGTTTTCGACTTACTTCATTAATCGCTTCGGAATGTTGCATACGACAATTTTCGGGCTGATACTGCTTGCAACTTCCTACATAATTCCTGTTAGTATGGCTTTGTTACCCTTGGTTTCGGGCGGACTGGTTTTGGTTGGATTAAATCTATCACTCACCAACGTAGCCATGAATACCTGCGTAACGAGCCTCGAACGCCAACACGGTATTAATATCATGTCCACTTGCCACGGAATGTTTAGCGTGGGGCTGATGTTTGGCTCAATTACGGCCAGCGTATTGCGTGGCATGAAAACCGACCCAGTTTATCAAACAGCCGCTATTGCCTTGACTATCACGATTTTAGTGCTGTCGCTTCGCTCAATAATATTGAGTATTCACGAAGAAAAAACTACCGAAGCTGATAGCGGCGGAGCAAAATTCATACTTCCCAAGGGGGCTTTGCTACTCATGATTTTGATAAGCCTCTGCACCAACATCACCGAGGGTACAATGGCCGACTGGACGGCAGTTTATATGCGGGACATCGTTCGGACAGATGACTATTTTATCGGTTGGGGGCTGGCGGGCTATTCAATGTTTATGTCACTCGGGCGGTTTGTGGGCGATGCCCTCATTCCTCGTTACGGTGCCAATGCCATACTCCGTACGGGCGGAATCGTTGCCGCACTCGGTATCATCATGGCGATTGCTTTTCCTTACACGCTTACGGCTATTTTGGGTTTTACGCTCGTGGGTGCGGGTGTATCTTGCGGAGCCCCTATACTATACGGAAGTGCGGCTCGTGTGCCAGGCATGGCGAAAGGAGCGGGTTTGGCCACGATGAATACATTTAGTATGGGCGGTTTTTTGGCGGGCCCAGTCTTGATTGGTTTTATTTCAAAAAGCATCAATCTGCCTTTTGCGTTTTCGATTATTGCGGCTTTGGCACTCGTTTGGGCGTTTTTGGTTAATCGGGTGCGGTTGTATTGAGGTTGTGAAAATTTAATATTAAAAAGTGCTTGTTTTTTAAATTTATTTAGTAATTTTATTTCAATTAAATATGCCATTCTAATTTTTAAAACAAACGCTCGCATGAAAACTTTTATTAAACACTCGCATTACCCCCCCCCATTTTAACTATTTACGCATAAAAATATTGGTTTTTTGTGCGTCTATTCTGTATTCTATTACCGCTTCATCTATGTACGTAACGGGACCAATAACTGGGTGTCCAAACTCTGAGATAGAATATACTGTGCATGACTTCCCAAGCGGTGCTGATCAGTTAGTGGTGACAAGTTTTGGAAATACTATTACCTTTTTGGACTATGAAAACAAAAAATTTAGAGTACTTTTTGGTAATAGTACATATTTTAACGCTACTGTGTTTGTTTACGCAAAGAATTACATGTTCAGTTTTACAGTAGAATCACGTTCTTTTACCGTTGAGTTATCTGTAAGTTCTCCAAATCCACCAAATTGGGGAGCAATTCTTGTCTGTCCTAACGGCCCAGATGTTAATTTAACTACCAATCAAAATATGAATTGTGGTTTTCACTGTGATTATGTTTGGACTGCTCCGAGTGGAATTAATTTGAGATATGGCGGACAACAGTCGGGGCAAATTCGTCTATTACCACAACAGCAACCAGTTGAACTTTTATCAGCAGGGGTACCGAATGGACATTTGGGATATTTAAGCGTTGCTGCCAAATGGTCTGAGTGTGGTTTGGCAGGAGACACCTATGGCTCTGCGGAGGTTTATTCAGGACCTCCAATCCTAAACCCGAGAGTAAATGGAAGCCCATCCCAAGGTTGGGATTGTACCCCTTATTCTGATGCCTTATTAAGTGTAGATTATCCTCCAAAAACTGATTATGTAAACTGGAATGTAATAGCGGGCAATGGAAATATTTATCCAAGTGGTGCAAACTGTAACGCCTTTCCTAATAATTTTCTGTTGATAAAAGTAGAAGCAGGTAATGCCTGTGGTTCAAATGCCCACTTCTACTATTTATCGCTTTGTGGAAGTTCGGCCTACCGCATCGGTCCAAACCCAGCCGAAACGGAGATAACGATAGATTTTGAATACAAAGAATTTGCCGAAGGCTTACTAAAAACAATAGAACTCTTTGATCTGGAAGGCAAAAGCATCTCTAAAACCGAATTTAAGGAGGAAAAAGATAAAAACTATTTCAAAAACAATAAGTCGTTTACGATTGATACCCGAAAATTTAAGCGGGGCAATTACGTACTTCACTTAGATTTTGGAAAATTTACTGACAAAAAGCAGATAATCCTAAAATAAACACAACCATGAAAACAAAATATTTGGTTTTGCTATTTGTGCTATTTTCGGGGTCGGAGCTACTTGCACAAGATAGCAGCCGTAACATTAGATTCAAAAAGAACGCTGTCAGTATAACCGCCCCAGCGTTTACTCGGTTATTTAGCATCAATTACGAACGGGTTTTAAGACAAAAAAACTGGATTACTATCGCAAGTGTTGGTTACTACTACCTTCCCATAAATAAAAGTGCAAACGTATTAAGAACGTTGTACATGGGCGTAGATTTTTTGCAAGGCAAAAAGACCCATTATCTTGATTTGGGAATAGGTTTGATAGTAGATAAGACAGCAAATTTTAACTATAAACCAGGAAGCAGCACGTATATTTTTGCTTCATCACTAACTCCCAAGATAGGATATCGTCATCAAAGAAAAGCCAAAGGTGTTTTTTATAGAGCCGTAGTTATGCCATTTTTGGTAGAAATCACGCCAAGAGAACCTGTAGACCAGTTTGAAAATAATCATTTTATTTTCACGACAGCATCGGTCGATGTATTTTCTTTTAGCATCGGCTATTCTTTTTAACAATCTTGATACTCGAACTTGAAAAAACTACTGCAACAAGAATTAAGTAATTGATAGTTAAAAAAGAGTTCAAAATACCGAATTTATTCGGGTACTTAAATATAAATTCCGTTGACTATTACAGCAACCGAATTTATTCGGGTTAATCGGAAAAATTGAAATTACTAAACTGTCAATATTTTAGTTCTTGCACCACTACTCAAATTGATTTTTGAGTAGTTTTTTCAAGTAACTTTCTTCAATTTTGATAACGACACAGTTCGCCGCTGCGATTGAAAAAGTAGAAGTACTGCGTGGTGCGGCCTACTCGTGAACGATAAAAGGGCGTGACAAGCTTGTAAGCCATACAATTTATAGATGTCGTTATCAAATTACGTACTTCACTTAGATTTTGGAAAATTTACTGACAAAAAGCAGATAATACTGAAATGATGCCTTTTTATAAAACAAAAGTAAATATATTTTGGATATTTATATTTACGTTGCGATCATCGGTATTGTTTTCTCAAAGTGCCAGTTTTCGAAAAAACACCATCACCGCCGAGCTTCCCTCCTATGTCTGTAATTACAGTTTGAACTATGAAAGAGTTATACGAGAGAAAAAATGGATAACGGTTGCAAAGGTGGGTATATACTACGAACCCGCAAGGCAGACAAAAGCTGGAATAAAAAACGAAGCAAAAGATAATAATGCTCTTTTGGTCGGAATAGACTTCTACCGTAGTTTTAAAAGACACTTTTTTTCTATTGGGTCTGGTTTGGCATCAGTTAGAGAAATTGATTGGACAAAACAACCAACAAAAGCAGGGGGCATTCCCTACAGATATGCTGTTGTTTATATTCCTCGTGTGGGATACAGATACCAAAAAAAACCAAAAGGGCTTTCTTTCAGAGTTATGCTAACACCTTTTCAAACCGACATAACGCCAAGAACACCAACCGACCAAGTCAACAAAAACTATTTTGTCTTTCAGCCTGTTTACCCTTATTTGGGTTCTCTTGGTGTGGGGTATTCATTTTGATATTTTTCAAAAGCTCGCCGATACGCTGTGGGGCTTTTCATTTTCCCGCCACAATCAATATGCCAAAAAGCACAAAACCATCAAATAAAAAAACATTTCGCCGAAATACCGCCACTTAACAGAAATACGACAAAAAACTTGCGGGTGGAGTGATTTTTGCTTAGTTTTATATCAGAAAGCACAGGAAAATCTTATAAACAGTACGGTCAATGCCCCAAGGGCAAATGCTTGACCATTAAATAAAATTTAGCAGGAAAGTTTTTTCTTCTAAAAACAACTCTTTACCTTTATCACAGGAAAACAAGATAAACGTATTAATATATGAAAAAAATCATCTACTCTCTTGGCATCTGCTTGTTGGCAGGTTCGGCCAATGCCCAGTTTGTCAATAGCACAGACTTCTACGTCAGCGAAGGTGCGGTCGTGAGTTTCAATACTGACGTGGTAAACGAAGGCAAAATTACCAACAATGGTAAAGTCCATTTTCAAAAAAATGTAGAAAACCTCAACACTATCAGTTCAACTGGTACGGCGGTTTTTGATGGCAACGGCCCGCAGGTGCTTAGAAGCAAAAGCGAGCTTTCGTTTAGCCAATTATTATTAGATAATGACGTAAAACTCGAAACCCCAGTCCGTATTAATCAATCGGTCTCATTTCGCCGTGGTGTACTCGAAACTTCATTACTCAATCCATTAGTGTTTTCGGCCAACGCCAAACACAGCGGAGCGTCTGACTTTTCGCACGTAAGAGGTGTAGTGAAGAAAGAAGGTAGCGAAGCATTTGAGTTTCCGTTGGGTGATGGTACAAATTTCCGCTCGTTCGATGTAGCTCAAAGCTCAGAAAACCAAGTACTTTCGGCATCATATCTTTTCAAAAGCCCACTGAATATCTCGGGACAAGTTTCGGAAAACCTTGAAACTATCAACGAAAACGAATACTGGTCATTGAAGTCAGAATCGTTGAAAGGTTCGGCCAAGATTTCGGTTAATGCTCAATCGGGCTTAGAAGAAGTAGCTTACTTGAACAGAGGCACTTGGGATATGTTGGAAAACTCAAATCTTTCGTCGGCAACGGATTTGAAAAATGGAACGTTGTTTACCTTGGCAAGAAGTCGCAACGTAAAAGCCGAAATTGGTGTATATCCTAACCCAACCGAAGGAGAATATTTCTTGAAGTTAGGCGGAATGAACGAAAACGAGGCAATCACGTTAGATGTAACCAACCAAGATGGTTCAACGGTCATGCACAAAGAAGGTACTGTAAAAGACCTCCGCAAGGCGTACCAGTTGCCAGAAGGCCTCCCTGCAACCGAACTTACGGTGCGTGTGATGAGAATTGGCAACAAATCATTGGTTCAGAAAATGATTTTGAAAAAGTAAGTGTTAGCGTTTTTTGTCGATATGCAAATCAGATGAAGGTTGTTCGTTCTTTACGAGCAACCTTTATTTTTTCGTAAAAAAATTCTCCGAATTGTTAAATACAGTAACTTTTTCCAAACCCCGTTCTTAATGTCACTTCGAGGAAAAATACTCATTGCCGAGCCTTTTTTGGGCGATAAAAACTTCGAGCGAAGCGTGGTTTTGCTTTGCGAACACGGCCCGAAAGGAGCATTTGGTTTGGTGCTGAATCAGCTTACTAACTTGCAACTCGATGATGTAATAGATGGTATTTACGCTGAATTACCATTATTTTTGGGCGGTCCCGTAGAACATAATACCCTGCATTTTATTCATCGTTTGGGTCATGAAATCGAAAACACCATTGAAATCGGCAACGGTGTATTTTGGTCGGGCGATTTTGAACAAGTAAAAACACTGATAAATATCGGCAAAATAACCGCCGCCGATATTCGGCTTTTTGTGGGCTATTCGGGGTGGGGCGAGGAGCAATTAGAAAACGAAATCAAGCAGGATTCTTGGATTACGACCAGCATTGATGCCAACTTGATTTTTGACACCCCGAGTAAAAATTTTTGGCGAGAAGTACTCAAACGCATGGGTGGGAATTATAAAGTTTTGTCGAATTATCCGACCGACCCACGGCTAAACTGAAATATTTATCCCAAAAACACCAATTTTGACTCCGATTTAAGCTATTTTTGCGTAAATTTTGTACAATTCCTCTCAAAATCAATGCAATCAGCAACGACAGGCTTCCTCAATCGTCAGACCTTATTCCTGCTTTTTTTCAGTATTATTTACTTTTCGCTCTCGCTGCCTGCGGGCTATGCGGGTTTCAATATTGATGCTTCGTGGCACGAGGCACTCGTGATGGCTATTGACAAAGGTTTGGTTTTTGGGCGTGATTTTATCTTTAATTACGGGCCGCTGGGTTATCTCAATACGGGGCTTTTACCGAAGACGGTTTCGATCTGGATTTTGGTTGCCGCCGAAATACTAACGCTACTTAACTACCTGATAATCATACATTTATGCTTCCAAAAGGCGGGCGAAAACTGGTGGATAGTAGCCGTTTCGGCTTTGTTAATTTTTATGCCGTGGGGTTTTATTTCGGATACTTCGTTTACGTTCTTTTACTTCTTCTTGTTTTGGTTATTATATGCCAAGCAAACCCGACAATCGGCGGCGTTATTGCTTGCGGTGGTGCTTTCGGTGCTGATTTTTTATATAAAAGTTAATCTCAGTATCATCGTTTACGGGCTTTTTGGGGTTTCATTGTTGTATTTTTGGCTTATTAAGGCGTTTACATTTCGTACGATTATTATGTGCTGGGCGGCTCAATTATTGCTTACTTACGCACTTTCGCTTGTCCTAAGTGTTGATATTCCCGCCTATCTCGGTGCGAGCCTACAAATCATTGATGCCTACCAAGATGCCATGGCTACGATGCTTTTAAGTCCGAAAGAACTTCTTCCCCTATTAGTTTTTGAAACCTTGATTGTGGTGGTTGTGCTGGCTTTTGTATTCAAAACCTTTCGCAGTATTATCCAAAATCGTTTTCAAGGCGTTTATCTTTATGGACTCGTGGCTCTTGCGTGGTTTTTGGCTTTCAAGCAAGCCCATACGGCCGTTGGGGCGTATAACGTGTTCGGTTTTTTCTTGTTTATGCCTCCATTGGCGGTACTTATTTATTTATTTAGCCCGAATATTCATAAACTTTGGGCGGGTAGAGTGTTCGTTTCGGTGCTGATTTTACAGCTTTTGGCTACGCAAATAATTAGGTTTTATATTGGAGAAAAAACTTTTAAGGGCTACGCAATGAGTTATTTTCCCGAAAGTATTATTCAGAAAACCAAAGCTAAACCGTTTAATATCAGCTATTTAGGTGATGTTTTAGTCAAGAAAAACCCCGTTACTTATCTTTCCCGATTAGTAAATTATGACTACGAAGACAATTTTGAAAATTCACCCGTAAAATTGCCCAGCGATTTACTAACCAAAATCGGCAAGGCAAGTATCGACATCGTGCCGCACCAGATTTCGCACCTTTATTTCAATCGACTCAATTATAATCCTCGCCCCGTCATACAATCTTACCAAGCGAATAGCGATTGGTTGATGGCGAAAAATGGCGAAAAATATCTGTCAAAATCCGCCCCCGAATTTGTGCTTTTTCGCACCGAATCGTTCCGTGAGCAGCACCCGTTTTGGGTAGAAACCGATTTAAGCCAAGCACTTTTAAGCAACTATAATCTGACCGACACGAACGTCATTGAGCGGGATACATTTTACGTTTTTCAGAAAAACAAACACCATAAAGACTTGGTTATAAATGATTTAGGCAGACTTGTTTCTAAATTAAATCAAGATATTCCAATTCCGAAATCGGCAAATCCGATTCGGTTTTCGGCAAAAATCAATTATAGTTTGAAAGGAAAATTAGCGAGATTATTTTTTCAACCGCCCTATTTGTATTGTTTGGTAACTTACGAAAACGGTCGCCAAGAAAACTTTCGGGTGATTGACAAAATCCTGCGGGGAGGTATTTTTATTAATCAGAAAACAACCACCCAAGCCGAAGCCTGTAACTTTTTCTTGAATAAAGGTGTTGATAATCAAAGAGTTACGAAAGTTCGTTTTTGGACAAAATACAATTCGGGCTTTGAAGAAAACTTTGAAGCTGCATTTAAAGAAATAGCCCCTCCCCCAACCCCTCCCCGATAGGGAGGGGAGCAAAAAATAGGACTTAATGGAAGAATTATCGAATACATTTGAGCAATTTGAGCTTAATCGCCAATTATTAAACGCCGTAGCCGATGCAGGTTATACCGAGCCAACACCGATTCAGGAAAAAACCATTCCGCTGACGCTGCTGGGGCATGATGTACTGGGCATTGCCCAAACGGGTACGGGAAAAACGGCGGCGTATTTGCTGCCCGTTCTAATGAAAATTAAGTATGCACAAGGCAAACTGCCCCGTTGTTTGATTTTTGCCCCGACCCGTGAGTTGGTCATTCAGATTAATAAAGCGGTGGGCGAACTGGCAAAATATACCGATATTCGGCACGTGGCAATATTTGGCGGACTCGGCCCGAAGGCTCAAATTGAGGCCGTTCAAGCGGGCGTTGATATTATTGTGGCCACGCCTGGGCGGTTTATGGATTTGTATTTGCGGGGCGATATTGGCGTAAAAGACTTAAAAATCATGGTTTTGGACGAAGCCGACAAAATGATGGACATGGGCTTTATGCCACAAATTCGTAGTATTTTGGAGGTGATTCCACGGAAGCGACAAAATCTGTTATTTTCGGCAACGTTTCCCGAAAAAGTAGAAAAACTTTCTTACGAGTTTTTAGAATTTCCAACCCGAATTGAGGCATCGCCACAAGCCACCACCGCCGACACCGTAAAGCAGCGAATGTTTTTGGTGCCAAATATGCAAACCAAAATCAATATCTTGACGCACCTCTTCAAGACTGGCGAAATACAAAAAACGATTATTTTTACTCGTTCAAAAGACATTGCCGACAAGGTTTTTGAGGCAATAAAAGGCTCAGTTGTGCCAAAAACCGAGATTCGGGTCATTCACGCCAACAAAGGACAAAACACCCGCATCAACTCCATGGACGCATTTCGGGAAGATGCCGTGCGGGTGTTGGTCGCTACCGATGTGGCGGCCCGTGGTATTGACATTGACCACGTGACGCACGTAGTGAATTTTGATGTACCATTGATTTACGAGGATTACGTACACCGAATCGGGCGAACGGGGCGAGCCAATAATCTGGGCGAAGCTATTACGTTTCTGACCCCCGCCGAAGAATACCACATCAAGCGAATCGAGAAAATCATCAGAATGGAGATTTCTCGTGAGCTGATTTCGTCCGAAATTGACATTGCCCCCACGCCATTCGATGAAAATCAGGCAATGTTGCTCGAAATCGACAACCAACGCAAGAAAGAAGACCCGACATTCAAAGGTGCGTTTCACGAAAAGAAAAACCCAAGACCATCCGCAAGAAAAAAAACGGGAACAAGCAAAAAATCCACCAGCCTACCTGCCAGTGCAACCGCCAAAAGTTTGTCCTCGGCACGCCCGAAAAACTACGGATTTACTAAAAATACAGGGAAAAGAAGCGGGAAGAAATAACTCCGAGGGATTGAAAGTTCGGGTCACATTTAGGCATTATCTTTGATGAGAATAATCGTTGCCGATTTTACATTTTTTCAAATTCATGGCTCAGAAATTTTAGAACTCTCGGCAAAAAGTTTTAGAAAAAAGTAATAATTCTCTAACGAGTGTCGTTATATTGCTGATGTATCTGTCAAAATTGCTAAATGAAATTTCTATTTTTATCGGGTTTATGTATTTTCGTTTCTGCCGATTTATTAGCCCAACAAGCTGTTTTTCGTTCGCAGAGTACGAATCTTAATAGCTATTCATCACCCGCTAAAACCTTGTCGAATACGCCTGCCCCGAAAGTCCAAGTCGCACAAGATACTCAGGTAATCAAAAAGCGTTTTGCTCCCAATGGTATTAATATTCATCTGTTGCCACTTTTTGGAGAGTTTGAAAAAACCGATGTCCAAAAAGTTGTCGATGAGGACTTTCTGAAAGCCTGCGATAAAAGTTTTAAAAACCGCAGCGAAGCCAGTGATTTTTTTGCGGTTCGTGCTTGGGAATACTTGGGCGAAGGTGCCAAAGATACTGCTACCTATCGCTTTAATCTAGCGTATCTACTCGACGACCAAAACCCCGAAGTTTATTGGGGTTTGGGTGTGATTGCCTATCAAAACGAAAAGTACGCCCAAGCCATCGACCTCATGCAACGGGGACTTACCCTTGGCGAGGACGACAACATTACACTTCTCATTGACCTCTCAACGGTCTATATAAAATGCTTCACGGTTGATGCCAACAAAGAAAACCTACGAAAAGCCATTGATTTACTGACCGATGCCTTGATAAAGCAGCCCGAATCGGCCAATGCACTGATGCAACTATCGCTGGCGAAGCTCCTCAACGACGAAATAGACGAAGCCTGGGAACGCTTCCACCAAGGCTACGAACTTGACCCCGATAATGCCAGTATCGAAATTTTGGAAGGGCTTTTAGCTAAAAAAGAAGACCCAAGAGGCGTTTTTAAAAAGAAAAATTGATTCTTTTTATTACATCTATAATTACAAATTTCCTGTAATACACTGACTATCAATAGTTTATCTAAGTATTTGGCTTCTCAAATATTCATAAAAACATGAAATCAAAAAATTTACTTATCACGCCCGATACATCACTCCAAAATATTGGTTGGAATTGGATGCTCGGCGAAAATACGTTGCCCTATATTACTAATGAAATCGTTGTGGTGTCCGAAACCGAAGCCGAAGATTATTACGAAGCGGCCAACGAACTTTATGAAATGTACGTCGATGCCGCCCAGCATATCATTGATAATAATCGTTTCACGGAGTTGGGAATCCCCGAAAACTTGATTGATTTAGTCAAATATTCGTGGGAAAATGACGCAAATTGGCATATTTACGGCCGATTCGACCTGAGCGGAGGCCTCAACGGAAAATCTATAAAACTCATAGAATTTAATGCTGACACGGCCACGTGTATTCCCGAAACGGCGGTCGTACAATGGGCTTCGCTGAAAGCTAATCATTTGGACGAAAGCCAGCAATTCAATACGTTGTACGAATCGTTCGTAGAAAAATTTAATGAACTGCACCGCCAAAACCCAACTTTCGAGAAAACTTTATTGATTTCGACCATGAAGGGCTTCCCCGAAGATGATACCAATATGCAAGTTATGGGTGAAGCAGCCAAAGAAGCGGGCTTTGATGTAGCTTTTGAACACATCGAAAGCGTGGAATTTTCGGCCACCGAAGGGATTTTTAGACAGAATCCAAGCGATGGCGTTTTCAAGAAATACGATTTTTGGTTCAAGCTCATACCGTGGGAATATATTGCAGGGGACGAACCCGAATTGACTCAAATTTTGACCGAAATAAGTAAAAACAAAAAAGCCATCATTCTAAATCCTGCTTACACGCTACTGTTTCAGTCGAAAGCAATGTTAAAAATTTTGTGGGAATTATACCCCCATCATTCGTTACTTTTAGAAACAAATCTGCAGGCAATTTTGGGCAAAACTTGCGTAGAAAAAGTACTTTTTGGGCGTGAAGGGGCAAACGTCCGTATTTTGTCGCCCGTTGGTAGCACCGAAATTTCTACCGAAGGCGAGTACAAAGCACAAAAGACGGTTTTTCAAGCATACACCGAGTTTGTAAAAGATTATTCGGGAAATTCCTACCAAGCGGGCGTATTTTTTGTGGGTGAAGCCTGTGCTTTGGGTTACAGAAGGGGCGGCAAAATCTTGGATAATAAGGCACAATTTTGCGGGCATTTGATTGAGTAAGACGTTTCTCTGAAGGAACTCCTAAAAAACCACGAAGAAAGACGGTTTTACGCAATAGATAGCGTGTAGGAGAAGTTTTTTTTACCACATAGAAAACAGGTTTTTGCTCAATATTTTTTTAATTTTCCTCTTATACTCTGTGGCAGTTTCACCGTTTTTTCTGTGGTTTAAAATTATTATAATCTTGTCCTACACCAACAGATAAGGAATTGACGGTTCTACTTATTTATTTACTATATTTGCCCTTCGCTCAAAAAATCATTAAATGGTCCCAAAACTCCAAACAAATCCTCGCCTTGAATTGGCCGACCAATATATTCGATTTACGAACAAAAACGTTTTTCTTACGGGCAAGGCGGGTACGGGCAAAACTACTTTTTTGAAAAACATCAAGGCACATTCACCCAAACGCTTGGTGATTGTGGCCCCAACGGGCGTGGCGGCAATCAATGCGGGCGGCGTTACGATTCACTCGTTTTTTCAGTTGTCGTTTGGCCCCAATATTCCGAACCAAAACCTTGATAATAAGCAACTTACGAGAAGATTCAGCAACGAAAAAATCAAAGCTATTAAGGCGATTGACATTCTCGTAATTGACGAAATCAGTATGGTTCGGGCCGATATTTTAGATGCCATTGATGAGGTTTTGCGGAGATACCGAAACCGAACGCTTCCCTTTGGGGGCGTGCAGCTATTGATGATTGGCGATTTGCACCAGCTTGCTCCCGTCATAAAAGATGAAGAATGGAGTATTTTGCGACCTTATTACGCCAGTCCGTTTTTCTTTGAAAGCAAAGCCCTTGCCCTTAGTCAGTTTATCACGATTGAACTCACCCATATTTTTCGACAAGCCGACGAGGACTTTATTAATCTGCTCAATAAAGTTCGGGATAAAAAATTAGATGCCGAAAGCACAAAACTGCTGAACACTCGCTATAACCCAAATTTTACGTATCCCGAAGACGAAAAATACATCACCCTAACCAGCCATAACAAGGCAGCAATGGCGATAAATACTACCAAATTGGAAGAATTGGGCGGAAAATCGTATAAATTTACCGCCGAAGTCACCGACGAATTTCCTGAAAGTATGTACCCCAATGAGTTTGAATTAGAGCTAAAAGTGGGGGCTCAAGTGATGTTCGTAAAAAATGACTTGAACTCCGATAAACGTTATTTTAATGGAAAATTAGGCGAAATTACTTCGATTGACGAAGACATAATCAAAGTAAAATGCCCCCACGAAACCGAAGAAATTACGGTCGGTAGAGCCATTTGGGGAAATATCAAGTACGTTTTGGACGAAGCAAAGGTTTTGCAGGAGAATGTCATCGGCACGTTTTCACAGTTTCCGATTAAAACTGCTTGGGCAATCACGATTCATAAAAGTCAGGGGCTGACCTTCGACCGAGCCATCATTGATGCGGCCGCTTCGTTTGCCCACGGACAGGTCTATGTGGCGTTGAGCCGTTGCAAAACTTTTGAGGGCTTGGTGCTGAGTACGCCCATCACGCCCGAGAGTGTAAAATCGGATAGTACTATTAACTCTTTTAATCAAGAAGCCGAAAAACAAGACCTTTCGGAAGCGGCACTTTTGACCGCCAAAAAGAACACCCAAAGCGAGTGGATTAGGGATTTATTTGACTTCAAATCAATCAAAAATAGCCTAAATTATCTGCATCAATCGTTCGAAAGAGTGCAAGAACAATTTGCGGCAAGTTCTGCCCAAAATCTCAATAAAATAAAGGAAAATTATCAGACAGAAATTGACCCCGTGATGGAAAAATTTTCGAGGCAATTGTCGTCGTTTTTGGTTCAAGAAACTTTACCCGAAGCAAACACCGAACTGCAAGAAAGAATCAAAAAAGGGAGTGTTTATTTACACCAAAAACTCGAAGAATTGACTTATAACCCCTTGAAAGTCATTGATTTGGCTTGTGATAACAAAGAAACCAAAAGCAATATTTATAAACTTTGGGAGCAAACTTTAAAGAATGTTTTTGAGAAATTAATCCTGCTAAAATCTAACCAAAATGGTTTTGATTCAACCCAGTTTTTGACCACCAAAGCTAACGCAAATATTGATTTTGAGATAGAAAAAAATAGGCTTACTAAAACCCAAAACCCGTCAAATCAAGCTGGAAATAACGGCGATTTGTACAGCTTACTGAAAGTCTGGCGAGATAGCGTAGCCCTCGAAAAAGACCTTGAAAAATATATGGTCATTGCCCAAAAAACACTCGAAAATTTAGCCAACGAAATGCCCCGAAGCAAAGGGCAGTTAGCTCAAATCAGTGGCTTAGGAAATATAAAAATCAAGCAATTTGGTGACGAAATTCTGGACATCATCAACGATTTTTGTGAAGCCAATAACATCGAAGGCAGCAACATTCAAGAACGAACCAAGACAGTCAAAAAGTTGGCCAAAGGCTCAACCCAAGAGCTAAGTTTTACGATGTTTAAAGAAGGAAAATCTATTGAAGAAATTGCCCAAATACGCACCCTTACGCCCTCAACTATCGAAGGACATCTTTCGGATTATGTAAAAAGGGGACTTTTGGACATAGAACTGGTGATGGACAAAAACAAAATAAAAATTATCAAAAAATTCATGCTCGATAATCCCGAACTGAAAGGCTCGGCTTTGAAGGAGGCTTTGGGTGAAGCATACAGTTATAGCGAAATAAAAATGGTGTATAACTCGATGAATGTTGAGATTTGAGGAGTTAAACACAAGAGGATTCACACCACATCAATCGTGACATTCCATCAGCAGCAAATCGCCCAGTTGGTATGAGATATGCACGATTCCATCTTCGGCTACTTCGTTGCTGTTTCCTGAGCGATATCCGAGCGTAAGTTGCTCATTATCAAGGTTATAGCGTAGGTTTTGGGTGAAAATGCCAGTAGTGATTCCTATCGGAATGAGTGATATTTTACTGCCTTTTACGTACCATTTTTCGTAAATATTGGGGCTTGGCAGAAGCGGATAAATGACCGAATAATCATCAATGACCACGATTTGAAGTTTGGTTTTGTAGCGAACAATATTCGTGATATTCGTGATGGCATGATCGGCTCGGCGGCCCGTTGCCCAGACTACATTGGCGGCAGGAAAACCTCGTTCTATCAAAAAATCAAAGGCTTTTTCGAGGTCGGTTTTGTTTTGGTCGGGCGTGTGGATTATCTCAATCGGGTACTGATTTTGCTCAATTTCGGTCAGGTCAATATCTCTATCAAAGTCGCCGAGTAGCACATCGACCTTAATTCCGAGCGACATCACCCGATGAATAGCTCCATCAAGCACAACCACAAACGGACTCCATTCGAGGAGTTGCCCGAGGAGTTCGGAGCTGCAACTTTCGCCATTGGCAATGATGAGGGCAGGCTCTTGTTTTTCTCTTACGATGTGGTGCGAAGACAAGTTTTTAGAGTTATAAGTGCTGAGTTATGAGTGCTGAGTCTGCGTGGCCAATGTTGTCAATTTAAGGAATTTACCTACGCTAACGCTGGCAGGGTTCAAAACCCCTGCCAGCGTTGAAACTGAGATTAATTAAATTCTGAAACTATTTAAAAACCTTAAATTGACAGCATTGGTCTGCGTGGCACGCCTACTCGTGGACTATGACAGGGCGTGTAACGCTTACTTTCTATGACAATCTATTAATATCGTTGTCAGAATTGTACGTTTTTTATAATCAATAATACATTTCTTACTTCAAAATCCATTGAAAAACCTTTGATAATGGTTTGGCATAAATCGTGTACCAACGAGGTTTTATGTCGTTCATGTCCCACGCTCGGCGGTCTTCTTTGTTGGCTCGAAGTCGGTTTTTGAGCGAGGCATTGCTGTTGCCACCCGTTCGCATTTTCATCAATACTTCGGGAATATAAAAAGATGAAACCTTGTGCTTGTACAACATTCGGAGCATCAGCTCATAATCGCCCGCACTTTGGTACGTAGTATCGTAAAGTCCGTAAGTATCATAGATCGATTTTCTCAAAAAAAATGCCGTATGGGGCGGCATCCAGCCCGTCAGGAAACGCTCACGGTTGTAGATTCCTGACTTCCAGTTTCGGACAATTTTACTCGTATCAACGGCATCAACGTAGTACAAATCGCCATAAACTGAGTCGGCTTTGGAGGTTTCAAAAGCCCGAGCAACTTTGCTAATCGCTTGATTATCAGGGTAAAAGTCATCAGAACCCATGATTCCGACGGCATAGCCCGTGGCCATTCGCACGCCTTTGCTCATGGCTTCATAAATGCCGCTGTCTTTCTCCGACACCCATTTTATTTTATCTCCGTAGGATTTCAAAATCTCAACCGTACCATCTTTCGAGCCACCGTCAGCCACAATATATTCGATGTCGGGGTAATCTTGCGAAAGCACACTTTCGATGGTATCTTTGATGGTAGCCGCCGAATTATAAGCTGCCGTAACGATTGATATTTTCATTTTATACTTTAATTTTTGCCACAATTTTTTACCACGGTTTTTTTTTTCGCAGAGGAAACGGAGGTGTGCCACAGAGGAAACAGCGTTTTAGCAAATAGGAGAGTTAGGTGTATTATTCCCCAATAACCAATTTCTCTATTTAACTTTTAACGCTTCAAATTTACTAACATCGAGCGTAGGAATTGCAGTTTTTAGTGAATTTTTAAAATTTTCGTTGATTAATTTGATTATTTCGTTGGCAATCACGGCCGAACCACGGGGCGATGGATTCATGCCATCAAGGCTAAAAAAGCCGCCAGTCATTACCGAACTTTCAAATTTGAGGTTGTTGGTGGTATAAGTTTTATTTTTTATTTGGGTATAAAGATTATTCAAATCAAACAAAATAATACCCCGTTTTTCGGCTTCGGTTTTTAAGATTTCGTTAAAATCGCTTAGTCGGGACGATACCGCACTGGTTTCATCTTTATCCAAAACCTCCTCGGTGCTGAGTGGAAACATAGCCGAAAAACCTTTTTTCTGCCCAGCGGCGTTGGTTTTTCCAACATTTTCGATAGCGTTCAACAAAATTTTATCATCGGCCATTGCCACCCGTACGATTCCATTTCCCGTGGTGATATAAATGTCAGTTATACCCGCAATTTTAGCAATTTCTTGAAAAGTATAAAAATTAAGTAGGGGCAAATCAAGTATATTTGGTAGATTCGTGATGATGCCTTTACTTTTGTTTGCCACCAAAGCATCAAGTAATTTTTGGGTATTGATGGCAAAAACTGAGGTTTCGGTCAATCCCGTTTTGCCGCCCGATATGGCAAACGCCAACATATCAAAATCCCCGATACTGGCCGTGAAAAACGTTGGATTGCTTACTTTCACAAACTCAGCGTAGCTCAAATCTTCTTTTCCTGCGGGCAATATCCGCTCATAAAAAGGGTTAAAACCTGCCGTTTTGGCATTTCCGAGGCCATTTTTTGCAATATCTGACATTCGTAAGCCCGCCACGCCTAAGTTATTAGTTGTGGTACTGTTGTATTTGGCAAACGTCAGCGGAGAGGCATTGATGATGGCGGTTTTGTCAGAGGTCTGTTCAAATGTTGGCGTAACAGCCATGGTGTTTTTAGTAAAAAAATACCCCGATCCGTTTTCCTGCCCGATTGAAAAAAGCGGTTGCTCAAATTTTGCCCCAGTTTGCAAAGCAATCAGATTAGGATAAGAAGTAAGTTGCCCTTCACGGTAAAGCCCACCGTTAGTAAAGCCCGCCGACAACGAACCGCCAACGGACACGTATTTTGTGAAAATCGAACTTTCAACGGCAGGAATGAGTACCTCGGCTTGATTTTCGCAACTTGTCAGAGAAAGAAATCCGAATGAAAAGCCCAAAAAATATTTTACGAACGGTTTCATAAACAGTGGTTTTAAAGGTGACGGTCTTGTTTAGTGTTATGATTCTGTTTTGCAGGAAATGGTTGGAAAGCATCAGGAATAATCAGAATATTAATCCCTGTATCCCAAAAAAGCAAATTTGTAGAATCAATAACCAGAACGCAATTTTATTATCTTTTCTGAAATCAAGGGTATGAAATAAAGTCAGTAGCACGGCCGAAACCACAAACCAACCAACATAGTTTTGGATTGGGGGCAAACCATCGCTCCACGACCACATTTGCAGGCGAATGGCGATGGGTTCGACCAAAAAATCGAGCATCGTCAGCAGCAATGCCCCGTAAATAACCTTAGTATAGATTGGTTTTGAAACCCGACAAAACGAACTTCCAACGCAATAAACCAACAAAAGCCAGTTGATACCAATAACGGGCGGCACCTCAAAAATCTTAAAACCGAGCGTACTTTCGTAGTGATAGTTTCCGAAAATCATACCTGTTTTTACGCCTATAACTTCAATAAAAAAGCCAACAAAAAACGTTATTATGCTGAATATCAAGAAGTTACGATTCCATTCGTTATGAAAAAGTAAAAGTATTCCGAGCGAAGCCACGAGATTGAACGGTGTCAGAAATCTGAAAATTTGGGCGGTTGCGGTGATGTTCAACCCGATGATTCCAGCGATGTACATGGAGGTCAGGAGGTAGAGATAAGGCTTGGGTTTCACTTATGGTCTGCGTTGTTATATTTTTTTCAAAGTTAGAGATACAATTTCCAGTAAACAAAAAAACACGGGTCAAAGTTAGCTTCCAAAAGATAGAAAGAAAACATTTAACACCACTTTGAGGTTTGAAGAATATAACTATCACTGACCCGATGAACAAATACCTACAAAGTTGGATTTCACTGTATGACTACGCTGAACAGAAATGGCATTCGCTCCAAGCATCGAAGTTTACGAGTAATTTAGTCGTTTTGTTCTTTTTTGTGGGAATAGTTTTTAGTCTGCTATCGCACTTTCATATAATTTCGTATTCAGTCGGTCGATTTTTTGCGATTGAACTTGCTTTCAGCGTTTTGTTGATTAGTGAGTTGCTCGGTTTGGTGTTCATTTTGACACATTCCGTGGCCGACTCCGTGGGCAAGCAATTTGAGATAATTTCATTGATTCTATTACGGGATTCGTTCAAGGAAATGGGGCATTTACCCTTTGAAACCACTTGGAACGCCGAAACTTTACTCGAATTACTGCCACTGATCACCGACGCCATTGGGGCGGTATTCATTTTTCTAATCGTCAGCTTGTTTTACAAAGCCCAAAAACACGTCCGAATAACCAATAATCCACAAGAGCAATTACGGTTTATTATGTTAAAAAAAATCGTTGCCAGCATCATGTTGGTTATCTTTGTTTTGCTGTGTGTTTACGATTTAATTGATTTTTCGAGAACGGGTCACTACGAAAGTGCGTTTAATCTGTACTACACAATTTTGATTTTCACGGATATTCTTATCTTGATTATTTCACTTCGATACAGCAATCTGTACGTTCACTTGTTTCGATATTCGTCCTTTGCACTTGCCACGGTCATCATTCGGTTGTCGCTTTCGGCACCCAAATATTTCAATGTACTATTGAGTGTTTCGGCAGGATTATTTGTGCTATTGGTCGCAAATATTTACAATAATTTGAATAAAGAAGAACTAAAAAAACAGGTTTAACGGGGCTTTTTCTCGCCCATTTTTCTTGGTACTACGTGCTTGCTCAAAATCCGTTTGTTTTCGGTTTTTACTTCTAATAATTTTCGCACGCCCCAGATTTTTTCTTTGGCTTCTTTGCTCGACTGTGCTAAGTCAATTATTGGAAAAGGATAATCGACACCTAACCGAAAATCGTACAATTCCTGCTCCATTGCCGTCATCTTCCACGGTTCGTGAATGAAGTTTTCGGGACAATTTTTTAGTTCTTTTACCCAAGTTTTGATGAAAATTCCGTGCGGGTCGTGGTCTTGCGACTGCTTCACGGGATTGTACATTCGGACGGTATTCATGCCCGTAACACCCGCCTGCATCTGAAATTGCGGATAATGAATACCTGGCTCAAAATCAAGAAATTGCTGTGCCAAAAACACCGCTCCATCTTTCCAGTGTTGAAATAATTGGAGCGTCAGAAACGACACCAACATTGCCCTCATTCGGAAGTTGATATAACCCGTTTCGGATACGCATCTCATGCAGGCATCAACCAACGGGTAGCCCGTTTTCCCTAACTTCCATTTCTCCACAAGCTGCTGACTATCAGTGCGTTGCAGCTCATCAAATCCCCGATTGACGTTTTCAAACTCCATGCGTCCCTCCATTTCAAACTTCTGAATGAAGTGGCAATGCCAGTGCAGCCGTGAGTCAAAATTATCCAAATCACGGTGATAGCTTACCCGCTTCTTGGCGTTATGGGTATATTGAAAAACCTGTCTAATTGATAAATTCCCCCAGGCCAAATAGGGCGAAAGTCGGCTACACCCTCGGCGACTTTCGAGGGGTTTTGAGATGTGCTTTGAATAGTTTTTGGCTCGATCGTTCAGAAAACTTTGCAGGTATTTGTGGGCGTAAGTTTCGCCCCCAGGCTGAAAAACAGGCTTTGTAGTATCTGATAAATTACTCGTGGTTTCGGTTGGGGCAAAGGCTTGATAAATCTCGTTATTTTTATCAAATACAATGCAGGGATTTCTTAGTTTTGTCCAATCGGGGGTGTCGAGTTTTTGGTGCATAAAATTGCTCCATTCCTTCGACCAGCCATCACGATTACAAAGTTTACGCACGATGCCATTGGTCTGAAATTCTTGCCAGTCGATGTTGTTTTTTTTGAAATATTTCGTCAGTAACTTATCACGGTCGTAGGTTACTTTAAGCCCAGTTTCTTCGTAAGAAAAAACTTTTTCGATGCTATATTTTTGATGAATTGCGGCAAAGATTTCCTCAGCATTTCCTTCCAAAACCGTAACAGCCAGCAGGGCATTGCCCGCCGAAAGTTGTTGGTTAAGATTGGTGAGCGATTGCTGCACAAAATCCCAGTGGCGTTGGCTATAATGCGGGTCGGCCATGACCGAAGGCTCCCAAATATAAAGCATCAAAAATGATTCACCATTTTCGATGGCAGCTTTGAGCGGGGCGTGGTCGCTTAGGCGAAAATCTCTTTTAAACCAAACAATATTCATGGTTATTTAACCGCCAAATGGGTAGTTTTGTTGTGGCAAAATACCAAAGATGATTCAACAAAAGCCAAATTATTCATCACGACTATTGCACCAGCCAAGTTTGCATAGTTTTACTACCATAACCAGACAATAAAATTTGTTCCTTTGGGTGCCGCCCCACAAAAGTTGTCTGACCTGCACCCGTATATTGCTTAATAATGTTTGGCGTATCGGTCGAAATATTCCAGATGGTGGTCTTGGCATCATCCGAAGCTGTTAGTAATTTTGTTTCATCTAAGTCATAGGCTACAAAATTGAAAGGTGAATCATAAACAATTTGCTTCGTTTCTTGACCTGACTTCAAATTCCAAATTTTGATGCTTTTATCAAGCGATGAACTCACCAACTGCGTACCTGCCTTATTGAATGCGATGTGTGTTATTTTGCCTTGGTGCTTGCCCAAGATGTGCTTTTTTTTCTCGTTTTCTAAGTCCCAAACCGTAATCGAATTGTCGGGTTGAGTCGTCACCAAAGTTTTGGTTGCCTGATTGTATATCATCAAAACGGCGTTAGTGGTTTTGAATATTTGGGTCTTTTTACCTACGAAAATATTGTAAAAAACGGCATTTTTGCTTGTATTTAGTAGTATTTCTCGCCCATCTTGACGGTACTGAATACCCAAAATAGGTTCTTTCGAGATGATTTTCTTTTGTACTTTTCCTTTGTCAATATCCCAAAACGTAATGGTATTCGAAGCATCAAGGCAAGCGATTATATTTGGTTGATTTGGCGATGCTGCAATAGCTTTAATTGGGCTTCCTGTCGGCAGGTTTTTTAGCCTCAAACCCATCCGTGTGTGATAGACTTCGAGTGACTTTTCAGAACTTGCCGCTATCAAGTTGCCATCAGCGTTAAATGTCATCGCCACTGTTTTATCTTGCGTATAAAACTCTCGGCGAGGCTTGTCTTCGTGGTTTTTCAACATTCCGAAACCAAATATTGAAAGCAATATGAGTGTTTTTTTCATGCGTGTTTTGATGAACCTGTTTAAAATTGGTAAATATTGAAAACCAGCGGTTATTTTTTACCAACCGACTCCCCCATTTCATCTTCAATTAGTGGTGTAATCGTATAAATTTTCTTGGCATTGGCTTCAAATGACATTCCTGCTTTCTGAAGCATAAAACCAAACTCGCTCAAAATAATCTGTGGCTCAGTAAAACTCGCAGACTTGAATGACTGCTCAAACTTTTCAGCATCTCGGTTGGGTACTTTTACTGATAATTTACCAAAATAGGGCGAATTTAATTTAAAAATACTCTTTTCAGCATCATATTCGATGATTTTCATGGTCGTCCAATCGGACATTTTTATGAACGTACTCACTGCCAAATCCTGATATTCTTTTCTCCATTGCTCCACAAAATCATCTTTCTTAGCTATTCTCGAAGCGTAATCATCTTGTTTTTCGTAGGTACTTTTCTTCGCCCATTCAGCAAGTTGCTTATTAGTAAAAGCTGTTATTCGCTGCTCGTACGTTGGCAGGTGCCACACCACCAAATTACCGTTACGATCAACGCTTACAATATTTTTATTATCCTGACTCACTGCCACCGACTCCACCGAGCCAGTGTGCATACCCTCGGGCGACTCCGCAATCAATTCACCATTGGCAATATCCCAAACCCGCACGAAATTATCTCCGCCACCCGTCACAATTACTTGTTGGTCGGGTGTAAAGGTCGTCGACCAAACGTCCGACACGTGGGCATTGATTTTGTAGATTTGTTTTTTGGCGGCAATGTCCCATACACGGCACATATTATCCCAGGCACCGCTCACGATATAACGGCCATTGGGCGAGAAACGAGCATCCCATACTTCATCGGTATGCTCTTTGTGTTCGTATTTTTTTGCCCACGTTTTGGTATCCCATACGCAAATCGAGTGGTCGCCGCTACCCGTGAGGAGTTCGGTGCCGTCTTGATTAAAATCGACGGCCGTTACGTTGTCGTTGTGGGAGGCTATGGTATTGATTCGTTGCCCCGAAAAAGTATCCCAAACGATAGCGGTTCCGTCCCAACTGGCACTCGCAAACATCTTACTATCGGGACTAAATACCAAGTCACGAACGTAATCGCCATGGTCTATTTTTTGGCGGATAATATCCCCCGTGATAGCGTCCCAGAGAATAATAGTTTTATCCACACCACCACTCACAATGTAGCGACCGTTGGGGCTAAACCGTACCGCCGTAATGTTGTCGCTGTGTCCTTTTAGCTCCATCAGTTTTTTTCCTGTCGAAAGATCACACACCGTTAGTTCGTTCGACAAGCCTCCTGTAACGACTTTCTTACTGTCTTTACTTACGTCCATTGCCAAAATGGCTTTTGGCATTTGGATTTTCCATACGCCCACCAAACTTTGTTTTTGGGCATTTAATTGCAAACCGCCCAACAATAAGGCGATGAGCATGAGCAAACGTTGATTTTTCATTTTTTTAACTTTTTGGATTACTAATTTTTAATAATATCCACTTACTTTCCGATGAGGGGCAGTGGGTAATGGTGGTAATTGATTGGGTTCGGTTTTATCAATATTAGTATCGGTCAGGGCTTCCAGAAAACGCTTCAATGCTTGGTGTTCGGGTGCTGAAAGGTGGTTACCATAATGTTTTTTTATTACTCCTGATAGCTCCAACGTATTGCCATCGTGCATGTATGGTTGTGTAAGTACAATATTCCTTAAAGTGGGTATTTTTATGCTATCTTGATAAACATTTTGGGTGAAAAGCGGGGGTAAAAGCCCCGAAAAAGTACCAGTAAAATGGCATGAGGCACAGTTTTTTGTATAAATATTATAACCAACCGATAAATCTAATTGGTGATTTTTTGTAATAATCCACGCATCAAATTTACTCTTGTTGCTTGAAAGTGAGGCAATAAAAGCGACAATAGCATCTTGGATTTGTGATTTATTGATGCCCGATTGTTGATAAACTTCGCCAAATTTTTGATTATAAACATCACTTGACGACAGCCGTTTAATAATAGTCGGGAAATTAGAATTAAACTCATCGGGGCTTGTCACCACGGCTTCGATTACGGCTGGAATATCCTTGGCTCGTCCGTCGTGAAAAAAAGCAGTATTATGAATGGCGTTTATGAGTGACGGGGCGTTTTGGGTGAGATTTGTACCGAGTCTAAACCCCAAACTTGTCTGACGATTATCACAAAATGCTTTCTGCGGTCGGTGGCAGGACGAACAGCTCCGTTTGAAATTTTGGGAAAGAGCGGTGTCATAAAAAAGCAATTTACCCAAGGCTATTTTTGTGCTATCGGATTTTAGCGGAGCAAACCGCTCAATGGTCAGAAAATTTTCTTCAAAAAGCGTCTTTTTATCTTCCCCACTAATGTTTTCGAGATACGCTGATTCGAGCGGAAATACATGGTCAATGTAAAGGTTTTTGTAGTCAATGGTCTTGAATTTTAGCAGTAATAATTGATCGAGATAATCAGTCAAACGAACATCAATTAATGCCTTGTTGGGTAAGTTCGATAGCTGGTTTAACTCTATCAACGTTTTTATTTCGGCTAATGCCTCTTTTCTTTTTTGCTCAAAAATAGCTTCGGTGTTGGCACCCGCTAAGGTTACTAAATAGTTATTACGGAGTGATGCAAGGAAGGCTTCTGACCAATCATCGTTGGTGGTGTTTTTCAAAGCCGATTCGAGGACAGATAGATACGCTGTAAGGTTTTTGAGGTCAGTATCTTTAAAAAAAACGTTATTTTGAAATTTATGAGCAAAATCAGTTTGAAAATCGGGAGATTTTAAAAGAAAACAAGCTATCTCGACTGATTTATATCTAAGCTTAATTTGCTCAAATGTCAATGTTTTTTGAATGTCTTTCTTGAAACTTTCGACAGCAATAATGAGCCACTTTTGGGGAGCGGAAGTTTTTCGTTTGTTTGTCAGCGACACAGTAACCACCAACAAACCCAAGCATAGCAAAAGCACTCGCTGGGTAATTTTCATTTTTATAGGAAAGCCTCTATTTTTAAACAATAAAAGGTCTAACAAATATAATAATACCGCAACGATATTTGCAACAATTTTTAATAAACTTATTATCAAACGGGTGCTTTTCAAGGAATAATACAAACTAATGCAGATAATCTGATGACTACTGTCTGATTTAGGAATTGAAATAAGCTACGCAAAGATGTTTTACTTGAGCCTGTTTGAGCTTTTACAAAAATACCTCCGAAGGTTTCGTAAACTTTCGGAGGTATTAATATCAAAAACCGATTTTTATTTACCGCACGATTTGGTCGTGTAGATTTCAACCAATTTTTCAAATAATTTATTACCGTACGTTTTATACTCTTTATTGTTGATGAAGGGCATCATCGCTGGACAGTCCACGAAGTATTCTTGGAGCGATTTTGTGGGCGATAAAGGGTTGTATTTAAAAGGTTTTTCATCACTTGGGCGTTTGATAAATTTGCTACTCATATCAGGAAAAATCTCTTGGTACAAGCCAATTTTGGCATTGCCTTTGGTTTGCTCGGCCAAGCCGTAGTGCAAGTTATTATTTAAAAACGAACCAACTCTTGCTACGGTATAGTTTTTTCCGTCTTGGGTTTTGATACTTATGATGTCATCAAGGCCCATTTTTTCGGGTTTTTTCACATCTTTCATAAAAATCCTGACGCTTGAATTATCCGCACTGGCTGATTTGAGTAAAGAAATAGCCGATCCCAATCCCGAGCGTTGTGGGCCTTCACCCGACCTATTATCAACCGAAACTGGGTTATCATTAATGAGTCGAATTGTACCTTCCCACGACTTTCCGTTTTTGTCTAAGGCGGTGCCTATTATCTCCACAAATCTGAATACGTCACGCTCTTTTTGGTAGGTTTTTAGTTCGGGTTCGGCTTCGATTGGGTTAATTTCGGCCAATTCTTTCCGTAGTTCAACGCTTTCCTTTACTTCGGTGATGATTTTCTTGAACTCATCGGCGTTTGAAGTCATTCCCAAGAACTTTCTGTCGTTTTCCTTCACTATCGGCAACATTGCCTCGGCTTCCTGAATTTTTCCTTGGAGCAAATAGGCCATTCCAGTATTATAATTTGCCACTAATTTGACATCTTTTATTACGTCTTCGTCCTTGGCATCTTTGTAGGTTTTGAGGGTTTGCCAATAATCAACGGCGGGCTTGAAGGCATTTTCCCATTCGGAGTGCTTCATCGAAATCAAGTTTTTGAAAATTTCAACCGATTGATTTACGTCCGTCAAGTTCGAGTTTTTCGGCAATTTCGTTAATCCGATGCTTTTTGTAGCAATCACGGGCTGCCACAAATAATACGGAGCAAAATCTGTCATCAAGTTAAAATAGTGCATTCGGACGGCATTCACGAGCGACTGTCCCAGTTTGACACCCGAGTTTTCCAAGAATGTATTGGCCGTCGGTATCAAATAACGCTGAAAAACTAATTTATTTTCTCGGTCATAGACCCTTACGTTGCCTTCAAAACCAAATCTGTAAGCGGGCTGCTTATCGACCGTACCCGTTTCGAGGATTTCAAAGCGGGTGATTTTGTATTTCACCACAAAGTCAGCATCTTCGGGTTTGTTGGAAAGTCCCAAAACCACGAGGCGGAGGTCATCGGTAGCCACACCATTGGTACGCATTCCCTCGGCGAGGCTTGGCGTAAAGTCGGTTTCTATTTTGCAGTTGTGGGCATCGGTATAGGTTGTGTTTATTGGCGAAACTGGTCCAAGCGAAACGAACGGTTTTTCATCTCTTTTTTGGGCAAACGCCAAAGTTGTAATCAACAATAGTGCAAGTGTTTTTTTCATTGTTAGTAGTTTTGATTGTTTAATTTAATGGTACATTATGGCGAGTCGATACATTGGCTCTTTTTAATTCTTCGATGAGGGTTTCGGCGTTCTTCTTAAACATATCGCCATCATCTTTGTCGTAATCGTTTTTTACTAAACCTTCGGCTTCTTCCAAACTTTTCTGGGGCTTATCAATGTAGTAATATATTTTTGCTAAATTGTAGAAAGCCGAATATCTCATTTTCTTGTCCGCTTTGCTATCAGAAGCGTATTTTTGCTTCAATGACTGCAAGTAATCAATTAAGGGCGTTACGTTTTGCTCCAAAACATCGATTGCCTCGTTGGCTTTCATGCCCTTAAAAATTTCTTTTACGGCCTGAATTGCTTCCTGCTGGGTAGTATATTCGGGGTGGCTTTTCGAGTCCAAAATCCATAAAAACTCTCTGTTTGAAGTTGCCATGAAACCGTACAAACCATTAATTCGATTATTGACACTGCTGATAGAATTATCGACAAAACTTCGGAGGTTTTTCTGATAAATATCTTCCTTCTTACGGGCATAGTCCGCTTCGGCCTCTTTAGCACTCGAAAACTGCTCCGTCGAAAACTCAAACGAATTATTCAAGCTGCTCGACATTCCGTTATTATTGGCTGGGGCGGCCGTAGTGGTTACATTAGCCAAGAAACGGTTGGTAGTTTTGGCTTCATCTTTTTTCTTTTGTTCTTCGAGCTCGGCTTTGGTGGGCTGACGTGGCGTGATTGGCCCAGTGATGCTGTACCGACCAATGCCTTCGTAGCGAGCCACAACGTAGTACGTAGTGGTTCGGCTGGTTACTTTGCCGTCTTTGTCTTTTGTTTCGCTGGTTTTTGTTTCGAGCCTTGTTCCTCTCAACAAAAAATCTTCGAGCCGAACCTCCACGCCAACTTTCGGAGCATCTTCTACTCTTTTCCAAGCGTTGATATAGACTTTGTCATAAATACCCGTTTCGTCCAAATAATTGGTTTTGATAGGCCCTCCGCAGAAGGTTTTTACGCCATAGGTACGTTCTTCAAATTTGATTGGTTCTTGGGGTAGTCTTTGGTAGGCCACGTCGAACGAGAAGCGGTCTAAATCTACTTTTTGGGCGTGAGCTGCGGCACCTAAAAGCAAAAATAGTAGTGGTAAAAGTTTCTTTTTCATTGTTTTTGATGTTTTAGAATAAATAATAAACTGGTTTTTGTAAGGGCTTTTACTGACTGAAACGTGTTTTCTAAGGCATAACTTTTCCATAATGAATACCCAAACGGGTAATTTACAGAAATGCCAGAACATGATTTTTTCGGCGAATGAACTTATGATGCTTGAATGATTTTTTACCTAAATTGCCCAACCAAATACCTGTGTGGTGCGTTTGGGGATAATTTTAGATGATTTTGGGGCTATTACGTGGGGAACATTGTATTTTTTTACGCTCACAAAGGAACGAAGAAAAAACAATATTTCAAAAAAATTATTGCTTGAAAAAAGGCAAGGTTAGCCAAGGTACTAAATAAACTATTCACAGAAGTTGATCATTTACGACCAACCATCAAGCGTATTTTACATCATCTTTTTTAGAAAGCTATCCCATTTCTTCATATAATTTTTTGACGGCTCGAAGTACCAACAGAACTTGTTTAAAGTGGGTCGCCACTCCGATTATTTATTTCGGCTGCAAAGATTATTTTGCAACGGAATACTAATCAGTTTTTGAATAAACAATAAATTTTGTTGTACTGACGTTTGTAGGTTTATGTGAACCAAACAATACAACTATAATGAAAACTTTTGCTACCTTAATCGTTTGCCTAATGAGCATTTTGGCCTTTGCTCAACAAAAACCACCCTTTGTTCCTCGCCCCGCTGTTTCTTTTTTCTTGAATGAGAAAAATGCCGATGCCCGAAAAAACATCACAAAATCTGACACATTATTGGAAGTGAAAGCCATGCTGCAAGGTGAGCAAAAACAAAAAATGCCTGATATGAAATTTCTGATTAGTGAAGTAGAGATTTCGTTGGTGCGTAACGACAAAAAAATTGCGGGATTGGTAATCTCCGACGGAAAAGGAAATCTTGCTCCACTTTCGATATTGACCCAAGCGGGCGATAAGTATCAGTTTACGGTGCGTGGAATAAAATTTCTTAGCAATGGCGTATATACTGATGTTGGAGCGGGTGATGTGATTAAAAGTTATATCTTTGAATAGTTGCATAAAAAAGGCGTTTTGGAAAGAATCCAAAACGCCTTTTTTTTTCTAAAACCGCTTTTCTTTCTCCAATTTCTCGGCTTTGTCAAACTGTTTGGTTGCCGTTGTTACGATGGGGTCTTGGCTATAAATGATTTGGTAAAATTCATTGTTCAAGCCATTCTTCATGTTGCGTTGCCAAATATGACGGGCGATATTTGCCTTGATTTGAAGTTTTATGAATGTCTTTGAACGCCCAAACTCAGCAGCATTAAACTTGATTTCGGAGCTACCTGCGAGTTTTTTAATGTCTTCAAGCATCGCATCATTTATCTCAAAACCGTTCAAAAACGAACTAAATGTTGTTTTTTCGAGTATTTTTCGGTTATTGTTTGCATAGTTGAGAGCATATTCCCGCAAAATGTTTTTGCCATAAAGTTCCAATAAATACTTGGTAACATGACTCGTATCTCTTGGCACAAAAACATCAGGGCTTACGCCACCTCCGCCATAGACCACTCGCCCGCCCTTGGTCTTGAATCGCATCTTTGGGTTGTTCTTGATGCTATCGACCACAAAAAATTCGCCCGATTTTCCTCGGTCGTCGAGTTCATGTTCGTAGTTTTCGAGATGCCCCCTTTCGTAAGGTTTCTGAATACTCCGCCCGCTTGGAATATAATACCTCGAAATCGTAAGACGAAGCTCCGAGCCGTCAGAAAGCTGAATCGGCTGCTGCACCAATCCCTTACCGAATGTCCGCCGACCAACAATCAAGGCACGGTCGTAATCTTGCAATGCCCCCGACAAAATCTCGGAAGCCGAAGCACTGCCTTCATCAACCATCACCACGATTGCCCCTTTTTCAAACATACCATTGTTGCCCGCCAGCGTTTTTCGGTTATTTCGGGTATCTTTTCCATCGGTATAGACGATTACATCTTTCCCACCGATGAGCTCATCGACAATATCGGTGGCTCGGTCCATGTAGCCGCCTGGGTTTCCCCGCAAATCAAGCAAGAGTTGCTTCATTCCTTGCTTTTGCAATGCCGCAAGGTGTTGCTTAAATTCGTCATAAGTAGTTTCGGTGAAGCGATTAATCTTGATGTAAGCTGTTTTTTTATCTTCCATCAAGTAAGCGGCATCGATAGAATATTGCGTGATTTTATCTCGCACCACCGTAAATTTCAATAAATCTTTAAAACCACGACGTTTGATTTCGAGCTTTACTTCACTACCACGCTTGCCCCGAAGATTAGCAAAAATATTGTTACTACTGGCATCTTTGCCCGTGAGTTTGTTGTTATTTGCCCTAATGATAGCGTCACCACTCTGCACACCCACACTTTCAGACGGGCCACCCGCCAGCGGCGTAACCACATAAAGCGTATCATTAAATACATTGAACTCAACCCCGATGCCGTCGAAGCCACTTTCGAGCTGCGAGCGGGCAATATCTGCTTCTTGCGGTGGAAAATAGTAAGTGTGCGGGTCGAGTTTTTCGAGCATTTTCGTAATCGAATAGTCCACGAGCGAATCCGTATTGACACTATCCACGTAGCTACGATTAATGTACGTTAGTATTTCCTTAAACTTCGTTGAGCTACGGGTCACGTCACCGCCCGCTCGCCGCCCGCCAAAAAAAGTTGCTCCAATCAAGATGCCCACTACGAGTGTCGTACCGATAATTATTGGTGTACGGATAGTTGCGTGCGTGTTTTGTATGCCATTTTCTTCCACGTTAGTATTTTGGTTTAAGGTTTTTTAGTTGTAAGAGTAAAATGAACGAATTTGAACCATCAAGAAATGAGATTCACTAAGAAAATAAGATGTGTTACAAGGTTCTTCTTAGGAATGGAAAAAAGTAAGTTGCAAGACGTTTATCTTTTTGTTTGCTTGCAAGTTAAAAAAATGGTTTGATAGCCCCTGTGAGATAAAGAAAATTTCATTTTAAGTTTTTTTTGTAAAAGTATTCCAGGGCAAACACGTGAGAATTAAAATCGTTTAAAAAAGTCCCATTGGGACGAAATTTTGGTAGAAATATGGATTGATAAATTACTGCAAGCCCCATCGGGGCGAAATTTCGCCCCGATGGGGCTTGCAGTGACGAAGTTTTTGATTCATTCTACCAAAATTTCGTCCCGATGGAACTCTGAAAAATCTCATGCGTTTGCCCTGAAAGTATTCCTATCAAAACCATTTTCTTTTGTGTTTGTTTATTTTGGGCAATTTTCAAAATATTGGGGTTTTTATTAATTATGTCTGCCAACAAAAAAGAGTCAAATAAAAACATGCAACTCTTTTCAAATCTTTTATTTTTCCTCAACTTCACACTTATTTTCGCCGTTACTATAGTATTTTTACGGTTTTTTTATCGAAACTTTCAATATCAAAAACAAAAGAGAATTGAGCGGTTTTATTATAAACCGAACC
>JANNEN010000266.1:0-25294 GCA_031378715.1 Emticicia sp. | reverse complement strand
GCTCCATTCTGAAATAAATAGATAACTCGCTTGGCTTTTGGAGCAAAATGTGGCAGCCCGAGTGGTAATTGGTCAAGGTTTTCGTCACCTTTAAACAAGCTCGGCATCAGCAGCGAGCCTAAGCCCAAAGTGCCGATTCCTGCGGCTGCTTTACCCAAAAAATGCCTTCGGGTGACGTTCAGTTTATGGTTGAAAAATTCGTTTTGCATAGCAATCAATGAGTAAATGAGTGATTTGGGGCGTGCGAATAAAATGTAAAATAAAAATACAACAAAAATCTCAAAAAGTCGAATTATTATTTTCGGCACGTTCATAAATTTGGTGGTAGTATCAAACTTTGCGTGAAAAATCTGGCAGATTGGTTTTGTGTTTTTCAAAATTCACTCGAAGACTTACTATTTCTCAAACAGTTTGCCGTTGCGGCATAGAATACTTTGGCAGAAAGTTTAACAAACTTTTGTAGATTTTCCTCTTCGTGTATTAGTTCATAATTCATGCTATTATCATCAGTTTTTCGATAAATATAAGTCAATGTCTTATTCAAATATCAAGTTAACGCCCAAAAAACATACTTCCAAAAACCATAAACACTTGATTTTAATTAAAAAAATATTTTTTCATAAATTAAACTTTACTAAAATTTAATACCTTTCAGTAAAAACAATATGGCTTTGAAATAAATAATAATTATTTTTGTGAGATATTTATATTTTAGCGGTTCAAAACAAAACTACAAGATAATGGAGCAACAGCTTATTTCCACTGACCCAATTGCTTACGAAAAAATCCCCACCAAGATTTTTAAAGATTCGAAGGAAGCATCAAACGCCGTTGCCCACGAAATCGCCGATTTAATCAAGGAGCGGCAACGCCAAAACCGAAGTTGTATTTTGGGTTTGGCTACGGGGTCATCACCCAAAACGGTTTATGCCGAACTCATCAGGATGCACCGTGAGGAAGGGTTGAGTTTCAAAAATGTAGTATCATTTAACCTTGACGAATATTTTCCGATGGAGCCTGACTCCTTGCAGAGTTACGTAAGGTTTATGCGAGAGCAACTTTTCGACCACGTGGATATTCCGAAGGCCAATTATTTTATCCCCGACGGAACCGTTCCTGCCAGCAAAGTAAAAGATTTTAGTGAAGAATACGAGCGAAAAATAGATGCCGTTGGTGGTTTGGATTTTCAGCTTTTGGGCATCGGTGCCAACGGACACATCGGCTTTAATGAGCCAGGGTCACTCGTAAACTCCCGCACCCGCCTGATGATGCTCGACCACTCGACCCGTGTAGCTGCCGCTTCCGATTTTGGGGGAAGTTTGGTAAAAGTGCCGAAAAAAGCTATCACGATGGGCGTTTCAAAGATTTTGAGTGCTAAAAGAGTCGTGTTGTTGGCGTGGGGCGAACGCAAAGCCCCCGTCATTGCCGATGCCGTGGAAGGGCGTGTGACCGAAACCGTGCCTGCGTCATACTTGCAGACCCACCCCAACGCAATGTTTGTTATTGATGAGCGTGCCGCCCACGAGCTTACCCGTATGCGTACGCCGTGGGTTGTGGAAGATGTCGATTGGACGAGTAAAATGGTCAAAAAAGCAGTCACAAATTTGGCTTTGACCCTCGAAAAACCTGTACTCAAACTCACCAATAAAGACTATAATGACAACGGTTTGAGTGATTTACTGGCTCGTCACGGACAGGCTTACGAGATAAATATTGATGTTTTCAATCAATTACAGCACAGTATTTCGGGTTGGCCAGGCGGAAAACCCAACGCCGATGATACCAATCGCCCCGAACGAGCATTGCCCGCCAAGAAACGAGTCATTATTTTTAGTCCGCACCCTGACGATGATATTATTTCGATGGGCGGAACATTCCAGCGATTGGTCGATCAAGGACACGATGTACATGTCGGCTACCAAACTTCGGGAAATATCGCCGTGGCTGATGATGAAGCCATTCGTTTCATTGATTTTGTGGTGGATTTTAACGAAAAATTTGGTATCGAAAACAAAGAAACCCAGCAGCTTTTTGCTGATGCACAGGCTTTCTTGAAAAACAAAAAAGATAGCGACGTTGATACCGATGCCGTGCGGTACGTGAAAGGAATTATTCGTAGGGGAGAGGCCAAAGCAACGTGTCGTTTTGTGGGTATTCCAGAGCAAAATGTGCATTTTATGAATATGCCTTTTTACGAAACGGGGCGTATTGAGAAGAAAGGTTTGAGCGAAGAAGATACTGCGATTGTGGCCAATTTGATAGAATCAATCAAGCCCCACCAAGTCTATGCCGCAGGTGATTTGGCCGACCCGCACGGCACGCACAAGGTTTGTTTGGACGCTATTTTTGCGGCTGTCGAACGCATCAAACACAAAAATTTTATGAAAGATTGTTGGGTTTGGCTCTATCGAGGTGCTTGGGCTGAGTGGGATATTCACGAAATCGAAATGGCCGTGCCGATGTCACCCGACCAAGTCTTGCAGAAACGAATGGGTATTTTTAAGCACCAATCCCAGAAAGACGGCGTTGTGTTTCAGGGAACCGATGCCCGTGAGTTTTGGCAACGTGCCGAAGAGCGTAATCGTGGCACGGCACAGCTTTATAACAAACTCGGATTGGCCGAATACGAAGCCATGGAGGCCTTCGTACGATGGAAGTTTTAAGGTAATCAATTCCTAATTGACGACCGACCATAGTAACACAAAACACTGATAATCAGTGTTTTGTGAATTATAAACTTATCTATTAGATAATATTTTAGGCTGCAAGTCATCAGATTTGCAGCCTTTTATTTGAAAAATTCTACGATTGCGGCACTGTCACTCATCATGTATTTGGGCGTTTTGAAGTCATCAAATGGCTGCTTGCCGCTGGTTGCTATGGTACTATTATCGCAGTTTTCCCACGTAAAATATTTGCCTTTGTTCTGAAATTTTCCTTGCTCGGTCATTGGTTCGTTATCAATAAAAACCTGACTTACTTGTGATACATTATAAAAACCATTGGCAATAATTGAATAATAATTATTGTCGGATAGCTGCACGAGGGCATGAAACACTGTGCGGTCCTTGTTTTGGTGCTGCCCGATGCGGAGCGGCATTTTCTGGGCCGTTACGGGTTGAAGGTCACACGATTCTTTTAGTACCAGCGTTGCGATAGTTGGCGTATTTCTGATGGCATTTACTATCATGCTTCGGTAGGCAAATTCGAGGTGTTTTAGCTCATAATAATCATTTTTGATGGGTTCAAAAATGGTTTGATACCGTATCTGTTCGGCTCTATCAGTTGTAAAAAACTTTGAATAAACATAGCCGACATTTGTTCCAAAAAGATAACTAAAAAATGGTGTGCCGCCCACGATTACTTTGTAATATCCGCCTTGTAGCTCATTTGAGTAGAGTTTTAGCTCCGAAGTCGTCGGGATTTCGACATTATTTTTATCCATGTTTTTGCCAAATAAATCGGCACTACCCAGCACTTTTCCATCTTTCTGCGGAGCATTTCTAATGACTAATTCGTTGCTAAGGGCATACGCCGAACCCAATTTTTGGTATTCAAAAAACTGATAAATTACATACGAAAGCATACCCAGCAGTAGAATCAAAACAATATTTCGGGTCGTGTGATTGGGCGAATCAATATTTACTGTACGGGCTTGTTTTGGTAAAGGCACACTTATGGGCGTGACTGGTTTGGGCAAAACTCGCTCAATACTTGGAGCGGGCGTGGGTCGGGGCAACTCTTCTATGACTTCGGGTGCGAAAAAAGATGCTTTTGGGCGTTCGGACTCTTTCACAAACGCCACGAAAGCCGCTTCTTCGGTACTGTTATCAAGCGAAAACTTTTCGTAAAGTAATTGTAAATATTGGCTAATCTGCTGATTATCAAGGTTTTTTAAGGCCGATAGTTTTTCGGACGAAAAATTGATTTGCGGGTATTTTCCTTCCAAAAATTTCAGAAAAGCAACGAAATTGTTTTGATTGATATTTGACATAAGATTGCTATTTATTATAGGCCAATTCAGATAATTTATAAACCACGTCGGTCGGAACGCAAGCATATTTTACTTGCCCCAATGTTTCTATTTCAAAACTTGCTTCGATGATATTATTCATTTGTTTTATCGAAAACCGCTCATCTTCGGCTTCCAAAAGCCGTGGATTATCGTTATAAAAATTGCTGATACCATTGCCTTGGTTGCGAATTTTTACTTCATAGCGATCGGAGTTTTCGAGTGAAACCGTGGCATCTTCGGCATAAGCCAAACCAATAATTTTGCTCAAACTATCAACCCGAATTTTGATGATATTTCGCTCCGACAGTTCATCGGTTTTGTCGGGCGTTCGCAACGCAAACGGCTTTGGTTTTATGGATAAATTCCAGCCATAAATGCCTGCTACCAAGACGAATAGTCCTAAAAAGATATAGATTTTTTGTGTATTTTTCATTCACCCATATATTTTTTAAATGATTTTGAGGCCATAATTTGGTTAATAATCGCTCGGTAAAGCCCCCAATCTTGGTTTTCGGCTTCGTTGGCCGTAAAATAAACCACGTAAAATCTATTGGCTTGGGTAGCATCTTGCAACAAGTCGTTTTTGGAAATAATCAAAGCCAAACGCTTCGAGTCGTTCTGCTCGCCTTCCTTAATTGTACCCGTTTTGGCGTAGCAAAAATATCCGTTATACGTACTCACGCCGCCAAACATCTGTGCCGCTGTGCCAGTGCCAACCAGCACTTGTTCCATGCCTTTGAGTACATTATTTCGTATGAAATCGGGAAAACCCATTTGCCAAGTACTATCAATTTTCCACGGTGATTGGGCGAGCGAACGTTGGTCGAGGTGCAGGCTGTAATCTTTGTTTTGACTAATCATTTTGCCAAACATTTCGGTCATTTTCAGGGGCGTAACGCTGTACGGACTACCGCCCAGCGTAGGATTTTTGAGGCCATTAAAGAAGTTCGTGAGGGCGTTCGGGTGTTTTCGTTCGGCTTGAATAAAATACGATTGCTCGGGAAAACTCCACAAAAACCCGCCTATCTGCTTTCCTCGTAACTTTCGGAACGCAATGCTATCCGCAAAATCGACCCTTCCTTTGCCTTTAATACTGCGGTCGGTTTTGTCAATATCCTCCACAATCAATCCCAAATTTTTGTCGATACCCACGGCCAAAAGTGATTTTTCGTTGCCAAAATACGTACTTTCATCGGGCGAACTGCGAGGCCAAGCCTTCTCACCAAAAGGTTTCAAACGATACGAAACGTCCGAAATTTCGAGAGCGGGAAACTGGTTTTTTGGATCATTCAATTTCCTCGAAAGCACATTTTCGAGGCGATATTGATTGTTTTTCTTAAAATCTTGACGGTGATACGAACCCAAAAACATCAAAATTGAATGATAAAAATTGCTTGATGTTTGTAGATATTGCACTGGTTTTATAATGCCCAAACGCTCCCCGTGTTCATCGACCCAACCTTTTTGTTTTGGAAATAAATAGCCCGCATAGTGATTTGCCGAAGCCTTTGGATTACCTTCTTGTATCGAAAAAGCATCGGCCTGCGGGGCTTGCAAAAACAAATTTTCCCAGCCCAAATTGAGCTGTGAAGCGATTGACGCAAAAACCAAGGGTTTAATCGACGAACCTGGGCCGTACGCTAGATGAAGCAAGTTGGTGTTTCCCCACTGGTCACGTTCGTTTTTATTATTACTAAAAAAGAAATATTCTTGGTTTAATTTCTCAATCGCCAAGGCATTATTTGGGTCAATTATTTTTCGGTTTTTTACGTAATCTTGCATCAGCCTGATTTTGCCGTTACCATCGGCGGCTATTACGGCAAATTTAAAATTACTTACCCGCCGAAGTTTATTTTGACTGTAAAGCACCGTGTCGCCTACCCGTTTGTTCAGCAAATAATCGAGCGAAATTTGGGCATCGGCTCGCAGCAAACTATCGGAGGTGTAAGCGGTTTTGAGGGCATTGGTATAATTGTAAGGCCAAAAGAACTTTTCGCCCATCGGATAAACCATGCGTTGCTTGCCATTGACCCAGTAACTTCGCATGAAAGCGTGGGCGTTATTTTTTGAGAACGAAACCAGAAAGTTTCTCTTGTCTTCGCTCACTTGGGCGAGTTCGTCGATGTCAAATTTATTTACAAATCCGCTAATATCTTGATTTAAAACTTCGCCCTTTTGACTCGAAATAATATCAATCGTGGTAGTTTTTCGCTTGACTGAATTTTGTAAATTGAGTAGCACAATCGGCTCGTTCGTTTCGGCAAACCAAGCTGCGGGCAGCACCGCCACTTTGAGCGTCCCACCGTCCGATCCCGCAAAAAACGGAAATCTATCGGGCGTAATTGTACGGTTATGAATCCTGAGAATGGGATAAACCGTTGAGTCGGCACTTTCTTGGTAAAGGTTGCCTTTCCAAGTAGTTTTGTCTTCGTAGGGCGGCAGTTCGAGGTATAAATGTTCGTTATAAACCGACTGGTAGCGGTCGCTGTCGAAGCGAATATAAATCGGGCTATCTTGCCTTAATGTGAGAGCGGGATTTTTTCGTAAAATATCAAAAATACTCCGTGAATAAACGTCCGAAGTGTCGTATAATGCCTTAAATTCGTCAGATTCGGTCAAAACTGACAAGATTTTCGATAAATCCTGCGGAATTTCATTCGCTTTATTGACCACCATACCGTTGGTATTTAGCGTATCTTGAATGTTTTTGAGCAAACCATCGAGGTCTTTATTGATGGCGTTTTCAGTGCTATTGAGCTTAATCTGGAAGTTTTCTTCCCGCAGATTATTCGACCGTCCGCTTATCAGCAGTAGCACCGCCACGGCTCCAAAAAACACGCCATAACGAGCTAAATCCCACTTCGGAGCAATGGTTCGGATTTTGCGTTCGATGGGTTCGTTGAGCAATGGAATAAAAAATAAGGTCATCGGTAGCAGCAAACTTAGCTTACTGGTAAGGCTCAAAAATGGAAAATCTTGCCCAAAAAACACGAAGCGATTTGTCGAAGCCAGCCACACAAAAAAGCCCAACGTAAACACAAAAACCAAAGCAATGCTTCCGCCGTAGGATTGCGGAGCGAGAACAAATTTATCTTGGGTGTTTTTTTGGTAAAGTTGGTAGCCAACCAAATAAACGAGCATCGGAATAGCCAGTAGTAGTAGTAACAAATAAATTATCAGCGAGCCAAACTCCGCAATGACGTAGCGGGGTAGCACCACATCACGGGTTTGGGTCGAATAATTTACGCCACGATTAAAATGCGGTTTAAAATCAATGCGTTTTGATTCGTTTTGGGTCTTGCTGAGGTAGCTATTGATGAACCATTGTCCCTCGGCATTTTCTACGATATTACGCTCCTTGAACGAACTATAATCACTTTCGGCAATCAAATCATCGACGGGTTGATAGATTATTGAAGCCCGTTGAGCCACATTTTTGATTTGGTCGTCAATGATTTTATCAACGATTTTTCTTGAAAACGGAATCACCAAAATCAAAATTAAAACCGTGCTAACGCCCAAAATCTTGCTTCGGTGTGTGAAATTTTGCAAAATCAACCTCACCCCCGACCCCTCTCCAAAAGTGAGGGGAGTTTTAGCAGAGGGGGTTGGGGGTGAGGTTAAAACTTGCAAAGTTTCGGATACTTGCTTGCCCTTGGTTAAATACAAGTAAACCGTCGTGAAAACGATACCAATGATTAAGATAATATTTCGATAAATTAGTAGCTTATGAAATAGCGGTTTGTAACCAATAAACAACAAATAAATGACCAACGAAACGAGGCCATAAACCCAATAGTTGCGGGGTTGCCAAAACATCGCCCAACGGCTGCCCGACTCCGCCGAATAGGGTTTTCGGAGGAAACTAACGAAGATGTTTTTGAGCAAAAGAAACAATAAAAACAGCACACCGAAACCCCTATCAAAAACGGCAAAAAATAGAAAAGTAGCAAAAGTCAGGTAAAATTCGTAGTTTTCGACCAAATAGTGCATGAATTTCTGCAAATAACGCACAACTTTACTGCTTCCGTGCAAAACTGCACTTGGCACAAAATCCTGCCCACTATTGATTTTCACCGAAAAAAACAAGTACGAAACTAAGGGAACGAAAATGCCGAAAATTCGTACGATAAGGTCGATTTTGATAAAAATTAATAAAGCACTGCACCCCAAAAGTAGATAAATATGATACTGCAAAAGTCGCTCGGGAGAAGAATCGGTTTTGGTAAAAAAACGCAAAAGCCAAGTTTTTTGCCAGCGAAAAATATTGAGTAAAACTATAAAAACGGCAGGCACTAAAAACGTAAGCGGCAAAGGAAGCGTGAATCGCCCAACCGTAAAATCAAAGTTGATGAGGGTGTTTTCGAGTTCAAATTTGCCTATATTTTCGAGTGGTGGGAATGTTGCCACTCGCCAAAGCAGCAACAAACGGTAAGTGAGCAAAGCATAAACGACCGCAAAAATTATTGGTTCGATTCGCTCCAATTTTTTGCCCGCATTGAAGAGCAAAGTGAAAGCCAACAGTAGGAATAAAATTGATAAATAAAGCAGATTTTTATTGAGCGAAAAACCATTTTCCGAAAAATCTCGAACCGCAAAAAGCCATTCGTGGGCATTGTCTTGGGCGTTCAGAATAAAATTTTGCTGAAAATTGGCACTTTTTTGGTCATTTTGAAAATTATCAGTCATTTCGCCCGAAAACTTTACGCCCGTTTGATTGATGGAATAAATCATCGTTCCCGAAAAAATATTTGAGCGAGCATTGCGGAGGTTTTCGTGCAACAGAAAACCTTCTTTCAACGACGAATTGAGCAACTGCGTATAATGATTGTTCAGAAAACGTACCTGTTTTGTGCCTACTTCGACACCGTCTTTCTGAGCCGATAAAGCAAAGAATTGCGGAAAATCGAACATCAAAGCCGCACTTTTGGTAGCGTTTGGAAAAGCGTTTTTGTCGGTTTGACCGAAAAAATATTGTTTTCGGTTGTTATAAAAACCGATAAAAAATCGCTCGTTTGCCGCAATCGTAGTATTTGATTGCAGCCTCGGGACAACGTTTGAACCATCAACGCTTAGGCGATAATTATTTTCAAAAAAATCATTACTCGGAAAAAACGTCAGGCTTTTTTCGCCCGCCGAATCGTAGTTTGTAAGCAAATAAACATCACCCATTTTTTGCAGGATTCGTTCCAAAACCTGCTTCGATTGGGCTTTTTTTGAAGAAAACCGTTCGTTTTCAACCAAAATATTAGATAATTTTTTGCCTTTGTTGAGCGGTTCGTCAATTACCACGAGTTCATCTTCAAAGGCGGTGTTGAGGTTGAGTTGCCGCAAAATATTTCGGTCATTGCAGCGAATTGTGAGGTTATAAACGTTTCTGATTTGGGATTTTCCGAGAATTTTTTTCCAAAAAGGTGCTTCATCAACGCTGCTGATATTACACCGAATATTGGTGCTATCGTTGCTAATCGTGAAGTTGGTCGTGATGGGTCGGGTAAAAATATTATTGACGGGCGAAAATCTCTCGTTAGAAGTTTTTTGGCTAAAAACGGGTTCAAAATAACGGCTGAAATTTAATTCAAAACCCCCATCGTTTACTTGTTTTGCTTTGAAAGTACCGTTTTCGTTTGGCCAAAGTCCATCAACGGCGGGCTGATTTGCATTGGTCGAAAGCGTTAGGTTTTGGTCGAAAGCAACGCCCATATTTGAAACGGTGTGATGATCAGAATTATTAAAATACGGCTCTGATTCGTTCGGTTGTTGATACTTTCGCAAGACCAAAATCGAGGCAACAAAAGTCAAAGTAAGTAGCGTCAAACCCAAGATTTTTGAGATTGAATCATAACTTTTATAGCGTTGGGCATTGAGGGCGGCTTTATCTAAACGAGGAAAATACTGCTGGAAACCCGCCCCGTCAATTATCTTTTCGGAGCTGATGATGCCCAAGAAAAACAGCACTGAAAAGACAATCACCCCAATCAGAAAGAGAGAAAATAAATTCACGAAAAAGTACAATCCTGCCACTAATCCTACCAACAGCAAAGTCAAAATTATTACAGTTTTTTTGCTCATTTTGACGAATCATTTTTGATTAAATAACCATTAATATTGACATTTTTTAGTTCACTGACATCGTATTTTTTCAGTAAATCAATTATGTGAAGTACCAGTTTATTATCGGTATTGCTCGTGTTTGCCGAAAAATCAATCGTTTTTAGTAAAGAATTGCTCTGTAAACTTCTAAATTGCTGCATATTCAGCACATCTTGCTCATTGCTGACACCGTTTTTGTGCTTCACAAAACTCATAAAATGAAACGCCAGCGGCAGCAGGTTTTCGATGAGTTTTTGTTGGGTTTCGGCATTGGCAGGGTATTCAGTATCATCTTTGAAATGTACAATAAATGGCTTCACGTATTCGTTCAAAATTGCCGTTAAATACGCCTTTTCTTGCTCATTTTGGCTGTCGATTTCCTGCAAATTTCGGACGTGATTTTGCTTCGTTTCCTCCAATTCTTGGCTCAACTGATTATAGTCTTTACTTAGCTTTATCGACTCGTAGTATCGACCCAAAATTGTTTCCAAAACCCTCAAATCTGAGGTGTTTCCGTTCATGTCCAGTTCGCTCTTTATTTCGTTGATTTTGTCTTTCAGCGGGTCGTTGCTGGTGGGTGCTGCTTTGGATTTTTTTGCCATGAGATATAAATAAGTTAGCGTACCGAGCATCAAAATTAAGAAGCCAATGATGCCCCAAAGTGTATTTTTGGTAAAAAAGCTGTCACCTGTTTCCGCAGCATTGGTAGCAGCCGTCGGCGAAACCACCAAAGACGACTGCCGATTGGGCAAGCGAAAAATTTGATTAATTAAATGATTGACCACCACATTACCGAAGCGAGTGTCGGCCGTAAAATATTTAGTTTTTAGGTCGGCTTCCTGGCAGGCCAACAAGCCATAAATGCGATTAAGGGCGTTTTTGCTCGAATCTTGCATCAAAAATAGCGTGTCTTTGTTCACGATTTTACTCGTTAGCGTAATCGCAAGGCTATCCTCTTGGGTCGAAATATTAAACGTGCCGCCTTCTTTTGGGTTTACTTTTATACGAAACCGAACGGTTCGCTCGGTGGCGTTGTCCGTGCTGGCAACTTTGAGCGTATCGGTCAAGCACCAAGCGATATTTGGCAGTGCAAAAAACAAAACTGCGGTGATGTATCTGATCATTTTTGGGCTATTTTAAATTCGTTAATGTGTTGGTAATCAATAGATTATGCAAATACTTAATCAGGCAATAAATCCATTAGATTCTGCAAATTATCATCGGGTGCTGGCTGATTTGCTTTCAACGACTGAATATAATCGGTGTCGATTTTGGCAGGAAATAGCGACGGAATCAAGTATTGCAGCGTAACGGTATCAATCTCGGAGTTTTGTTCAAGCCCCGAATATCCTTTAATTTGGTTATTTTTTGAGATATTTCTGACGTAAAAACCTTCTTTCGTAAAAATCAAGTCTGACGTTTCGAGCCATTTTTTATCATGAAAACTTGTGTTTATCACCGTGTGCAGCGTATTGCCAATCAAAAATTTGAGCGAGTCCAGATTTTCAATCCGATAAGAGTTTTTCGATTCGTCATAATTATCGCCTTTTGTGTTGGTTATTTTCATCAAAAAATCAAAAAAGGCGGGCATTTTCGACTTAGCGACTGGCGTTGGTATAGCTGGTTTTTTGGTCGAAATCTGAATCGGGAAACCCACCAACTCGGGGTGAACGATGTAGCCACTGGCAAAAATCCCGTCCAAACAAATGGCTTTTAGTTGGCTCGCTTCTTTTGGGATTTTGATTAAATTGCTCGAAAAACCTAACTCTGCCGTCATTTTTTCTTTTAATTTGGCCAAAAGTGGAGCAAACAAAAATCCACGTCCCGTAAGCAAAATCCCCTCGCAGGCAATATTTTTGTCAATATTTTTTACCACACCCCGCATATTTTCCACAATATTTGATGTAATTATCTGACAAGCATTCTCCACGTAGCCGCCCCAATCATAAAAGCCCTCGACTTTTTGCAAAAGCAAGTTTAAGTTGCCAATCGTGGCCGTTAGTTCGTCGTTGGCGAAGGTTTTTAGCTTGATATTTCCACTTTGGGCGGCCGTATTCCAAGCCGTTTCGACGCTTGCTTGACTTTCGGGTGGGCGTTGGCTATATTGAAATTTAAGGTATTCGATTTTCTCAAAAAGCTGATTCATTTGTCCTTTTTCGGCTTTTTCGAGCGATTCCATGAAAAACGCCTTCGTAGCCGCAGGATTTGACGAGTTTTTAAGAATAAAATGCAAAATAGCCTCAAAAAAAGCGTAGCTAATCAAGTTACCTGCCCCCGCAAAACCGTTGCGGTAGAGCGATTTTATCTTGCGGGCATTGCTCGAACCCGTCTGAATAATCGAAAAATCGGTCGTGCCTTTGCCGCAGTCGATGATAATATAATATTTGTTGGCGTTCACGTCGTTGAGGCCTTTGCTAAAATACCCCAAAAATGCCGCATCGCTTTCCGAAATCGTCACCACTTCCCAGGCTTTGATTTTCTGGGCGTAGGCATTTTGTTGGAGTTCCGCAAAAATATCATCAATGACGGCCTTCGTGTTGGCTACTTCGTGAATACCGTAAATATTCGGCACCAAAACCGTGAAGCGAATAAAGGTATTTTCGCTGTCGTCGTCCAGCACGTTATGGAGCGTTGCTTCAACAAATGCCTTCAAAATCGTCGAATACGCCTGCCCTTTTAGGTCGTCCAAACTGAGCGAACGAACCTTGTCTTTGATGAGTGATTTGAAATCCATAAACTTCAAAATATCCCCGTGTTTATGGGCTAATTTGAGGTTTGAAAGTTGATGAAAATTATTGGTTAGCGTCGAATTTAGCTCGTTTTTCTGCACCAAAAGCCGCAATTCGTCCGAGTTTTTGATGAATTTATCTTTTCGCTCGTCAAAATTTAGCAGTTGTTTTTTCAAGAAAAATATAGATTTAATGAAATCGGTATTTTTTTCAAATTGAATAAAATCTCGATTTTCTTCGGTCAATCCCTCGAAATCTTTTACTAATTCAAAGAGATTTTTCGATTTACTTTTTTTCTCAAATCGGCGGTTGATGTATTGATAATTACTCACTTTCAGTTGCGAAGCCTCCGAGCCAAAATCAAGCCCAAAATGATGAAAACAACTCGCATGAGCCAAATGAAATTGCAGTTCGTTTTGGTAAGATTTACCATTGTTTTCGTGCAAAAACAGGCATTTGATATTGTCTTGCAAGATTGCTTGCTCAGGAATACGGTCAATATAATTACCAACGATTCTGAACTCATGGACATCGTCTTTCACCGAAAAAACTATCCCACCGAGTCTGTAAGTAATTTTTTGGGCAACGCTCGGTGCCGCCACGGGCTGCGGTTTTGATGGATTTTTCCAGTCGTCATCATCATCATTAGCAGCAGCATTGGCACTTGATGCGTAGCTGTTAGGCTTTGATGAAGACAATAGTTTTATGTTTAGTTGGGGAATATTTTCATCGAACACAACCCCAAACCGCACATTGCTCAACGGCACATCGCTGGTGTCATTGACGAGGGTTTGCATGAGTTTGCTTTTATCAATCGAAAAGAGCGTAAAATCGTTGTTTTCTAAGGGCAGTTCGATGATAAACGACTCGGTATTTTCAGAAATATTTTCTTTTAAATCAAGATAATTAGTGCGGCGGTTGTTGATGGTCAGTGGCAGAATATATTTCATAGGAAGCAGGTAAATATTGGTTAAGTAGTCCACGGTCAATGGTTGATAGACCATAGCAACATAAAAAATTGATTATCAAGTAAGTACGCAAGCAAATCTACTGATTATTTCAAAATTTTGATAAAACTGCTGGAAAATATTTTGTCATAAATAAAAAAAGCCAGCAGATTAGTTCTGCTATTTTTTGTGTGAATATATGCAAAGCCTGATTTTCTTGGAGAGCATATTCGGTTAGTATTTTACACGAGTCAAACGCACTTATGAAAGGTATTGAGCCAGAAATCAAAGAAAAATTAGATTATCCTACTCAAAAGCAGAAAGGAAGACTTCGCTCAAAGCGAAGTCTTCCTTTTAATACCCAAAAATCAATCCTTTTTATCATAAACGGGGTCATATTTGAAACCGTATTTATCCAGCACATCTTGCGGCACGCCGTCCCACTGATTGGGGCGATTGCCCACGTAGCCCAAGGCATCAAAGCCCGTTTGGGTGGTAAAAAATCCCGTCAATGTCAAGTTTCGCATTTGTGAGAAAAACGATGCTCCTTGCGTGTATTCGGGTTTTACGTCATTCGGATAAGCAATATCATCAACCATTTCGATACGTTGCTTGGCGGTGCAGAGTGTAAAATTTTTACCAAATCGCTTCGTGCAAGTATTATCCAACCACCGCAAACCGCCTCGCAATGGGGTTTGATAGTTGGGTTGATCTTTGGCCATAAACTCAATGTAAGCAGGCACGCCCACCTGCGTAGCACTCCCCGATTTGGCATCGGCGGGTATAATAATATCACATAAAATACCGATTGTCGTCAATTCTTCGGGCGTAAAGAATTTTTCGGCCATCAGTTTTCTATCTCGGTCAATTTCCTCGGCAATGCGGGCGGGCGTAGTTTTGAATGGTTTTGGGTCGGGAGCTGCCCCTACCAGCTCCGAAGTAGGCAGTGCCGCCATACCAAACGTACCCAACGAAAGTGCTTTTAATGTATCTCTGCGTTTCATGTTTTCTATCTAAAATTTCGTATTTGAACTACAAATTCTTTGCTTTTACTTGGTCAATAATATAATCGGACGTACGCCACGAGCTTGCCAAGATTGTCCAAGTCACGTTTTTATCACCTTGCGATACAAACGGTGCGGCATCAACCACGAATAAGTTTTTGACATCGTGGGCTTGCTGCCAACCATTCAATGCTGATTTCTTGGGGTCGCTTCCCATGCGAACGGTGCCGACCTCGTGAATAATTTCGCCAGGTTGAGCCAGGCCGTAGTTGGTGCTTGCGTCGGGTTTTTTGCCGAGGGCAATACCGCCCATTTCGTGGATAATCTGCTCGAAGGTATCCTGCATGTGTTTGGCTTGCTTAATTTCGTTTTCACTCCATTTATAATTATAGCGAAGCGTCGGGATTCCGTATTTATCGACCGTATTTGGGTCTATTTCGCAGTAATTCGACTCCAACGGAATCGGTTCGCCACGCCCAGCCATACCTACGTAAGCCCCGTAGGTACGAATAATATCTTCTTTCAGAGCCGAACCGTAGCCGCCTGCTTTCTTTTTGTTGCCGTTTTTATCGGTGAAAATGCCATTTACTCGCTCAATTCCGCCACCGAAGCCACCGTTTGGCATACCCATTCCGCCGCCGTATTCGATGTGGTAACCACGAGGGAAATCCAATTTTTTGTTGTCCAACCACCACGGCGTAAATACGTGCATTCCGCCAACACCGTCTTCGTTGTAGCGTTTTCTGTCCATTAAGGCAGGTACGAATGCTTGGCGGCTTGCCCCCGTTGAGTCGTTTAAGTATTTTCCTACAACCCCGCTATCGTTTGCCAGACCATTTTGGAATCTTGATGATTTTGAATTTAATAAAATACGAGCCGTTTCGCAGGTACTGGCGGCTAAAACGACGATTTTTCCTTGAATACTGTATTCTTTCAAATCCATTTTATTGACGTACGAAACCCCCGTCGTGAGTCCCGTATTTGGGTCGGTGAGTACTTCTCGCACCATAGCGTTATTGATGAGTTTGAGATTACCCGTTTTTGCGGCAGGAATACACAGCACCGACGAGGCCGAAAAATCAGCATAAGCCGAGCAAGCCCGCCCGCACTGACCACAATAGTAGCACGCCCCACGGGTATCGTTGATGGGTTTGGTAAGCATCGCCATACGGGACGGAATCACGGGAATTCCGATACCCGTGGCTGCTTTTTTGAGCATTAATTCGTGCAAACGAGGTTTTGGTGGTGGCAAGAAAATCCCATCGGGTTCGTTCCTAATGCCTTCTTTTGTGCCAAAAAGACCAATAAATTTATCAACTTTATCGTAATACGGAGCTAAGTCATCGTAGTCAATCGGCCAATCGTCACCAATGCCCGTCATTGAGCCTCGCTTGAAATCATCGGGGCCAAAACGCATCGAAATACGCCCCCAGTGATTGGTACGCCCGCCCAGCATTCTCGAACGAAACCAACGGAACTGCGTACCAGCGGCGGCGTTGTACGGCTCGCCGTCAATATCCCAACCGCCCCAAGCGGCATCAAAATCACCAAATGGACGCAAGCGAGTACTCGCTCCACGGCGGGGCGATTCCCAGGGGTTTTTCATTTGCGTGATATACTTTGGATCGGCAGGGTCGAAGTACCCGCCTGCTTCGAGCAAGCAAACTTTCGCCCCAGCTTTGGCTAATTGGTAGGCCGCCATTCCGCCGCCCGCCCCCGAGCCAACGATGATTACGTCGTAAACCTTGGGCTGCTCTTTAATGTCAAATAAGTTCATTTTTCGTCAGGATAAAATAGAAATTGGTTGCGGTCGAATATCAAGTTACTAAAATAGTTACTTTTGTGATATGATGGTGCGTTATTGCAGGATATTTATTTATTTTACTTAAAACGACGTGTTTTTAATTTTTTTAAAAAATAAAAGTTCGTAAAAAAGGGTATCGGAAATTTATCATTGGTACAAAACCTTGTATCTTTGGGAGTGCTAAAAAACACGCATCAATGACATCAACAAACAACACTATCAAACAAGAAACTGTTTTCCCCGATTTAGATAATATTTATCTCGCCGCCGAACGTCTTGCGGGCGTGGCAACGCACACACCATTGATGCACAATTTGAACCTTTCGGAGCGATACGGGGCAAATATTTATTTCAAACGGGAAGATTTGCAGGTGGTACGTTCCTACAAAATCCGTGGAGCCTACAATAAAATGGTGAGCCTTACGCAGGAGCAACGAGCAAAAGGCGTAGTGTGTGCCAGTGCGGGCAACCACGCTCAGGGTTTGGCTTACGCTTGCCGAAAACTCAAAGCCCAGGGTACGATTTTTATGCCTACCACTACCCCGCCCCAAAAAATCAAGCAAGTCGGAATGTTCGGTAAAGAGTTTGTAACCGTCGAGTTGGTGGGTGATACGTACGATGACGCCTTTTATGCCGCCAAAAAATATTGTGAGGAACAAAACGCTGTTTTCGTTCACCCGTTCGATGATGTTTTGGTCATGGAAGGACAAGGAACGGTCGGTTTGGAGATTTTTAAAGACTCAAATTTCAAGATTGATTATTTAATTTTTGCTATCGGTGGTGGAGGTTTGGCTTCGGGCGTTTCGACGGTTTTTAAGCAACTTTCGCCCAAAACTAAACTTGTAGCCGTTGAGCCACTCGGCTCACCAACAATGAAGACGGCTCTTGAAAAAAACCAAGTCGTAACGCTTGATGAAATTGATAAATTTGTTGATGGAGCGGCCGTCAAACGAGCGGGCGATTTGACATTTGAAGTTTGTAAGGCCAACCTCAACCACGAAATTTTGCTGATTCCCGAAGGCAAAGTTTGCTCAACAATCCTACAACTTTATAACGAAGAAGCCATCGTTGTTGAACCCGCAGGAGCTTTATCGGTATCGGCCTTGGACTTTATAAAAGATGATATTAAAGGCAAAAACGTAGTCTGTATCATCGGTGGGGGCAATAACGACATCACCCGCACCGAGGAAATCAAGGAGCGTTCGTTGCTTTACGAAGGCTTGAAGCATTACTTTATTGTTCGTTTTCCGCAGCGAGCGGGGGCGTTCAAAGAGTTTTTAAACGATGTGTTGAGTCCGACCGATAATATTGTTCATTTTGAATATTCCCGAAAAACTGCCCGTGAACGTGGCCCCGCTTTGGTAGGCATTGAGTTGAAACAAAAGGATAATTTTGAACCGCTCATCGAACGCATGAAAGCCTATAACGTGCAGTTTGAGTACATCAACGACAAGCCGCAATTATTTGAATTTTTGATTTAGTTTTGATATTTTCCTTATAAAAGAAGGGCTTTCACTATCTTTGCCGAAGTGAAAGCCTTTTTTAGTGTACTGACTTCCGAAAGCGGATAGCCCGAAAAGTTGTCTATCGACTGCCGTCCATTGACTATTGACTACATATTTTGATTAGATGCAATTATTTTTTATCATACTTTTTATACTTTTTGGTTGGCAAATCCACCGAAATACTGCCTTCATTTCCGAAACCCTGAGCGATTATGGCATCAAATTTTTCTTTGGTTTGGTGGCTTGTATCATTCCGACGGGTTTTTTATTGTCCGAATTTAATCTTATTAATCAGGCAATCGCTTGGGGTGTGGGAGTGAATATTTTAGCTTTATTGCTCAATATTTTTTTTAAGCAAATAGCTGATAATCAACGTTTTAGTTTAGTATTTTCTGTAAAAAATTTACCCAATCGTTTTCGCACCTTTTGGCAATCCCAAGCACTTTTTGGCAAAGTTTTGTTCGGAATATTATTTGCTGGTTTAATAATTACGACATTCATCAACCTCATCATTCTCTTCGTAACCGTACCCAACGAATGGGACAGCATGACGGGGCATTTGGTAAAATGTGCTTATTATCTCCAAAACGGCAACATGAATCGCCTCGGTGGCACCACTTGGACGATTGATTTTTACCCCAATTCATTGCCCACTTTGCAGATTTTTGGCTACCACATTTTTGGCGAAAAAGGCTTCAAAATTATTCATTATTTGTCATACTGGATTTTTGCGATTTCGAGTTATGGAATCACTAAGAAGATAAATCATAAATCAACCAACTCCCCCATCGGGGGCTGGGGGGCTTTGTTGCTTCCTACGGCTCTGGTTCAGGCTACCACGACCGAGTCAGATATTGTGCTTACTGCCTATTTGGGGTGCTTGGTTTATTTTATGTTTTCGTTTAAAAATAATCCTAATAAGCTCACTATCAGCTTGATAGCTTTGATGTCGGGCATTTGGATTGGGCATAAAGTTACATTTTTGCTCATTGCCCCTGCGGCTTTGGTGGTGGCGTTGCATACTTTTTTGTTAAAGAAAGAATTTTATAGTAACATCAAATTCTTCATCGTGATATTCCTGATTGCCGTTGGAATCTACGCCTTACCAACGGGCTATATTGGCAACGTTCGGGAGGTCGGAAAGTTTAGTTTGGGTAGTCTTTCGGCTCCGCCAATGGTGATGCAATGGCACGGCGTGGAGCATTATTCGGGTAAAGACAAGTTGCGTAATTTCGCTCTAAATATTGGTCGGTACTCCTCGGAGTTTCTGAATTTTGATGGCATCAGAAGCACGCAAACGGGGCAAAAATTCAACGACTCGTTTCGTTATTTGCCCAATAAATTATTGCAAAAACTGCCTCTCGAAGGCGAACGATTTACGGTAGTTTCTTACTTTTCGTTTGAACATCCGATTAGATTTTATCTCGAACGCCCCTACTGGGGAGTCATCGGTTTTGGTTTGATTCTGCCAATAATGATATTTTTATTAGTGAAACTTTTACTGAACTTTAAGCAAACTACGCCCTCCGAGAAAAGTTTGATGGTGCTGGGTTTGGCCGCAATTTTGCACTTTCTTTCGTTGTGTTATTCGGCACCTTATGACCCCATCAAGGCACGTTATTTTCTGAACATGGCGGTTTGGTGTATGCCGATGCTCTTGATTATCAATGGTCAATTATCAATTATCAATTATTCGGGAATAAATAAAGCAATGAACGGTTTTGATAGTTTCAAATCAAAACTATTCGCTATTTACTTTTTAATAGCGAGTATAATCATCTCATTATCAGGCGTTTGTGTGGTTTTGTTTACTCGGATTCACCCCGTTTTTTCTGAGAAAAACATTTTTAATATGTCCCGAATGGAGCAACTAACCGTGGCTCGCCCCGATATTTATGAGGCTTATAAAAAGTTCGACGCACTCGTGCCATCTAATGCCGTTGTAGCTCTCGGAACGCAACAAGAACACGAAGATTTTGAGTATCCGCTTTGGGGCAAAGATTTTACGAGAAAACTAATCCCAATTCACCCGTTCCGAAGTGCCGTGAAGCCTATTCCTGCCGAAGCTCAATATTTATTTTATTCAAAGGGCGTGATACCTTTTCAGGCGGGCGATATTTTATTAAATTCGGCTGATAGTCAGGCAGATACGCCCGTGGAGGAAAGTCAGTTTTTTCTTAGAAAGTTAAAAAACGCCCCTAACCCCAGAGGGGAGTAAAAAATTGAACGTGCGTAATATTAAGTTAAAATGATAGAAAACAGCGAAAATAGCGAAATGGTAGGCTTCCCCCCTGGGGCGGGGGGGCTTCTTGGCATCATGCAGCCCTACGTTTTTCCGTACATTGGCTACTTTCAACTCATCAAGGCCGTTGATGTTTTTGTGGTCTATGATGATGTGGCATTTATTAATAAAGGCTGGATAAACCGAAATAACATTTTGGTTAATGGACAATCTTCCATGTTTACGATTCCGTTGGTGGGGGCAAGTCAAAATAAACTGATTCGAGAAACTGAGGTTGATAATTTAACAGCGTGGAGCAAGAAATTCTTGAAAACCGTTGAACAATCGTACAAAAAAACCCCGTTTTTTAAAGAAGGTTTCGCCCTTGTCGAGCAAGTTTTCAACTTGCCTCATGTATCTATTTCAGAAATGGCTACCGCAAGCCTGAAAGAAACCTGCAAATATTTAGGTATCGACACCAAAATCATCGAAAGTTCGACAGTTTATAGTAACCAAGATTTGAAAGCCCAAAACCGTATTTTGGATATTTGTTTGCAAGAAAAAGCCGTTCATTACATAAACCCCATCGGCGGCATGGCGATTTATGACAAACAACTTTTTGCGGATAACAAAATCTTGCTTAATTTTATCAAAGCAAAACCCGTTGAGTATAAGCAATTTAATCATAATTTTGTGCCGTGGCTTTCGATAATTGATTTATTGATGTTTTGTTCGGTAGCAGAAATCAATGAATATTTAGATAAATTTGAATTAGTATAAACCCTATCTCATAATATGGCAAAAGTAGTAGTTTTCGGTACGGAATTAGTGGCAGAATTAGCCCATTATTACCTTACAAATGATTCTGAACACGAAATTGTAGCATTTACCGTCAATCAAGAATACATCAAAGAGGTTGTTTTTTGTGGTTTGCCCGTTGTGCCTTTTGAAGAGGTAACGACGCTTTATCCGCCCGCTGATTTTAAGTTTTTTGCCCCATTGAGCGAGCGTAAAATGAACCAAGTTCGGGCAAAAATCTATGCCGAAATTAAGGAAAAAGGCTACTCTTTTATTTCGTACATCAGTTCAAAAGCAACGGTGCTGACCGACCAAATTGGTGAAAATTGTTTTATTCTCGAAGATAATACGATTCAGCCTTTCGTAAAAATCGGCAACGATGTGGTGCTTTGGAGTGGAAATCACATCGGGCACCACAGCGAGATCAAAGACCACGTTTATTTTACATCGCACGTGGTTTTGTCGGGTCGCTGCGTAGTGGGCGAGTATTCTTTCTTTGGCGTAAATGCAACCATTCGTGATGGTTGTACGCTCGGCGAAGGTACACTCGTGGCGATGGGAGCAAACGTAACCAAAGCCAAAACCGAGCCGTGGAGCATCTGGAAGGGCAATCCTGCCCTAAAATCTGATGTGTCGAGTAAGGATATTAATCTGTAATTTTTCCACGTTTAAACTATGGATTTGACAACTTTCTAAAAAATTGTCAAATCTTTCAAAAAGTACGTATTTTGTTTATCATTAAAGAAAACGTTAAAAAATGAATCATTTCTTTGACCAACTAATTTGCCCAAAAACACACACAAAACTTGTTTTATCGGCCGATGGAAAAACCCTTAGCAATACTTCGACCGAAGTACCCGTCAGCTACGACGTAAACGATATCGTTGATTTGGTCTATCCTCGTGAGCTTTTTGAGCAAGACCGCAAAGAACAAGTGGCTTATAATGACGCTCATACTCGCTACGACCGTGGCGTTTCGTGGGTTTTTGAGTCGCTCCACGCCAACGAAGCCGCTACCCGCAAGCAAATGATTAGCTTGCTCAAACTAAAACCTGGCATGAAAGTACTGGAAGTTGGTGCGGGTACGGGCAAAGATTCGGCATTTATTATTGATAAAATCACGCCAGGCGGACACGCTGTTCTCTCGGATTTGTCGCCCGCAATGCTCGGCCACGCCAAAGAGAAGTTTGTTGATAGACATGATGTGACGATTGATTATTTCATCGGAAATGGCTCGTATTTGCCATTTGAAGAAAATACATTTGATGCACTTTTTCATTTTGGCGGAATAAATACCTTCTCGGAGCGAGCAAAAGCATTTGAAGAATTTAACCGTGTCGTGAAAGTTGGCGGGCGGGTTGTCGTGGGTGACGAAAGCGTGGGTGCATGGCTGCGTGACCAAAAAACGTATCAAATCTTGATGGATGCAAATCCGATGTTTGCTGACTTGGTGCCGATGCAAGATTTGCCAAAAAATATCAAGGACGTAAAACTCCAATGGATTTTTGGTAATGGCTACTACGTGCTTGATTTCCGCAAAACCAAAAAAGCCCCAACGGTAAACGTGAATCTTCAAATTCCGAACAAAGATTTTAAGGATAACTGGAAAGTCAGAGCTGATAAAAATCGTAAGAAAGGGACAATTTAGAAAATTGTTTGGTTCTCCGACAATTTTTGCAGTTTTGCCTGTATTCCGTCTGGGCAACCCCGTCTGTACCGCAGGTCTGACGGGAATCTCCGTTGGGTCAGACCTGCGGTACAGACCCCTCTCCACAAAAGTTGTCAGAGAACCAATTGTTTTACAAAACATAACCAAAAACCCATCATGCAAAACATCACCCATTTTCGTACTTGCAATCTCTGCGAAGCCATGTGCGGACTCGAAATAAAAGTAGAAAATGGCGTAGTGGCCAAGATTGAAGGTGATAAAAATGACGCATTTAGCCGAGGGCATATTTGCCCCAAAGCCGCTGCTCTGAAAGATATTTATGAAGACCCTAATCGCCTAAAATTTCCTGTAAAACGTACCCAAGACGGTTGGAAAGAAATTTCGTGGGAAGCGGCTTTTGAAGAAATAGTTAGTAAAATTAAGGAAATTCAAGCAAAAAACGGCAAAAACTCCGTAGCGATGTACCAAGGAAATCCCTCGATTCATAACTTGGGAACGACCATGAACTCCCCGCTTTTTGCCAAATCATTGCACACCAAAAATATGTTTTCGGCTACTTCGGCCGACCAACTCCCGCACCATTTTGCCGCTTGGCAAATGTTTGGCCACCCGATGATGATGCCCATTCCTGACATTGACTTTACCGATTTTATGCTCATCATCGGCGGTAATCCGATTGCTTCCAATGGTAGTATTATGTCGGTGCCTGATGTGGCCAATCGCTTGAAAGCTATTCAGAAAAGAGGCGGAAAGGTCATTGTCATTGACCCCCGTTTCACCGAAACTGCCGCCAAAGCCGACCAACATCATTTCATACGTCCTGGCACTGATGCTTTTTTGCTTTTGGCAATCATTCAAACTCTTTTTGCCGAAAACTTAGTTAATTTGGGTAAATTAAGCGATTTTACTGACGGAATTGATTTATTAAAAGAAATTTCTGCGGACTTTACGCCCGAAAAAGTAGCCAAACAAACGGGTATTTCGGCTGAAAATATCCGCCAACTCACGTATGATTTTGTGACGGCAAAAGCGGCCGTTTGTTATGGTAGGGTAGGGGTTTCGGTGCAAACTTTTGGTAGTATTGCCCAGTGGCTAATCAATGCGATAAATGTACTGACGGGCAACCTTGACCGTGCGGGCGGAGCAATGTTTACTGCCCCAGCCGTTGATTTTTTGGTCAGAGCTAAAACCGACAATCGTTTCAATCGTTGGCAAAGTCGGGTGCGTGGTTTGCCCGAGTTTATGGGTGAGCTACCCGTGGCTACCCTCGCCGAAGAAATCCTGACCGAAGGCGAAAACCAAATAAAATGCCTGATTACGAGTTGCGGAAACCCGATACTTTCTACACCAAATGGTGGGCAACTCGATAAGGCTTTCGAACAACTCGAATACATGGTTGCTGTTGATATTTACATCAACGAAAGCACCCAACACGCCGATATTATTTTGCCGCCCGCCACGGGGCTGGAAGTGCCGCACTATGACATGACTTTTCATGTGTTGGCGGTCAGAAATACCGCCAAATTCTCCGAAGCCCTCTTCCCGAAAGGCGAAGGAGCAAAATACGATTGGGAGATTTATCAAGAATTAGCTTACCGAATGAATCACCCCGAATCAAGCAACGAAGGCTTTGTTTCGGAAGCTCCCGAAATAAAATTAGACTTGGGTTTGCAGTTTGGACCGTATCAGCTTTCTCTCCAAAAACTCAAAGAAAATCCGCACGGAATTGATTTGGGTGCATTGAAATCTTGCCTACCAAATCGGCTTTTTACGCCCGAAAAACGAATCAATCTTGCCCCCGAAATTTTAGTAAAAGACATCGAACGGTTACGTAGATCATTGAATACCAGTGACTTACAACAGGGTTTCGATTATTTATTAATCGGCAGAAGGCATTTACGAGATAATAATTCGTGGATGCACAACTCAGAAAAATTAATGAAAGGCAGAAACCGCTGTACGCTGATGATGCACACAGAAGATGCGAAAAGCCTAAATATTGAAAGTAATGGTTTGGTAAAAGTGACCTCACGAGTGGGTAATATTGAGCTTCCCGTCGAAATCACCGACCAGATGATGCGGGGCGTGGTGAGTATGCCGCACGGCTACGGTCACGCCCGAAAAGGTGTAAAACTCGACATCGCTACGCAGCACGCAGGCGTAAGCATCAATGACCTAACCGACGAATTAGTGCTTGATGAACTCACGGGTAATGCCGCATTTAATAACGTATCAGTAAAGGTCGAGAAAGTTTAATTTTTAATAAAATCTGCTATCGTTGCTGCGAACGCCTTAGTGAAACTTAGTTACTTAGTGGTAAAACCATAAAATCACGTAATCTTGTCTGTTTTTTTCGCTTGCATCGCCGCTTTTTTGGCTGGTTTTATTGACTCCGTTGTTGGTGGAGGTGGGCTCGTACTTGTCGTTGTGGTTGCTGCCGTTGTTGTGGCTGCTGCCGTTGTTGTGGTTGCTGCCGTTGTTGTGGTTGGCGGCGTTGTGGTTGGCGGCG
>JANNEN010000261.1:0-4584 GCA_031378715.1 Emticicia sp. | reverse complement strand
ATATATATATATATGGCGGAATACCATTTTTATCAACGGGCAGCACACTGTGCATCGAAGAGCTAAAAACGATGGAAAGTACCTTGTTTTTTTTCATAAAAACGGGGTCATTCAGCAAACCTTTCAGCACAAAAAGCACCGTAATAAAAACCTGTTCGGGGTCTTGTTCACTATAATCGGGCTGGGCGTGAAAAGTCGGATACATACCTTTGCGGGCAGCAATTTGCGTGCCTTTGAGGTCAAAAGCGATGATACGTACCGCCGTTGTTTCGATGTCAATAGTGATGATTGTTTCCATAATCTAATGAGTGAATGAGAGAATGAGCGAATGAGTGAATGATAGAATGAGTGAATGATAGAATGAGTGAATTTTGAATGGTAGAATGATAGAATGAGTGAATTTTGAATGATAGAATGATAGAATGAGTGAATTTTGAATGATAGAATGATAGAGTGATAGAATGAGTGATAAAAGAGTACAATATTCACTCATTCGCTCATTCGCTCATTCGCTCATTCAAAATTCACTCGTTCATTCATTCCTCCTATAATGCCCAGGTGTGTAGCCCGTTAGTTTTTTGAATGTTGTTGAAAAATGTTGTGATGAATAAAAGCCAGTGTCGAGTGCAATGTCGGTTAAGCTAATCTTGGTTGATTTTAGCAAACGAATGGCTTCGGCAATGCGGAGATTTATCAAGTAATTGAGCGGCGAAAACCCCGAATAAGATTTTACTTTTTCGTTGAAAGCCGTTGTTCCCAAGCCCATGATTACTGCCATTTCTTCGACTGTCCACGGGTGGGCGAGATTTTCTCGCAAAACCTGATCGAGTTTTTGGAATGTCTGCGGAAAATCTCGCCGTTGGTTGTCTTGCTTGCTCAGTTGTCGGGCAGTTGAGATGAGCAGTTCATCAAGTAAATGATTGACACGAGTTTTGTAGCCTAATTCATTAGCGAAAAGTTCATTTTCGATTTTCTGAAAAACTTCGCCTAATGCTTTAAAATTTTGCAAAAGTGGTTTTCTATTTAACGAAAAGAGTTTACCGATAAGCCGCTGTTCGATTTCCGAGATACCACTCCATTCGCCCAAAATGAGTTCGCCCTCTTCCCCAAAAAACCGTGGACTGAGCGTAATACCCATCACTACGCCCACGTCCCACATTTCTTTTAAGCCACCAAAGTTTTGTTTCGGAAAAATCAAAACAGCATCATTCGGATAAACCGTAAGTGTTTGATTATCAACTATCCACTCGAATTTTCCTTCTAAAATAAACATGACTTTCAGACCCAAATTTTCTTTTAAAGGCATAGACTTAGGCTGCACTTGCTGAATTTTCTTACGAAAAAACTCAACCAAGTGCGAAAATGCCTGAATCTCGGACGACTTGCCTTTAATTAGTGAAAAATGGGTCATTAAAAGAGTTTTTTATGCAAATATTAAATTTTTAGACTAAAAGTACGTTTATTTGTTATTTATAAAACTTTATCTAATAACATCAAGTATATCTTAGAAATGAAAAAAACATTTATTGCTTTCGCAACCTGTATTCTCTTGTCACAATTTTCTTACGCCCAAAGTACGAAAACACCAACCGCAAAACCAAAAACCCCAGCGGCAAAGCCTGTTGTCACGACCAAGACAGTGGTTGTAGCACCCACCGCTCCGAGCGTTGGCATGAAGAATGGCATTGACTCAATAAGCTATGCTATCGGAATGAATATCGCTGGTAATTTGAAGCAGCAAAACCTGAAAGTTAATTCGGCGATGGTATCAAAAGCCATTGACCAAATACTCAACGGACAGCCAACAATGATGGAAGCCAATGCCGCTAATGCCTACATTCAGGGGTATTTTCAGAACGAATCTATGAAAAAAGGTTCGGCTAACCAAAAAGTTTGTGAGAATTTTCTGGCCGAAAATAAAACGAAACCTGGTGTCATAACCCTACCGAGTGGCCTGCAATATCAAGTGATGAAAGATGCCACGGGACCAAAACCCGCATCGACCGATAAAGTGAAGGTACACTACCACGGAACACTCATTGATGGAACGGTTTTTGATAGTTCAGTCGATAGAGGGCAGCCCGCCGAATTTGGCGTGACGCAAGTAATACAAGGCTGGGTAGAAGCCCTGCAACTGATGCCCGTTGGCTCAAAATGGAAATTATTTATTCCGTCAAACTTGGCTTATGGCCCACAAGGCCCACCGAGCATCGGGCCAAATCAGGCGTTAGTTTTTGAAGTAGAATTACTTGATATTGTCAAGTAAACCACGGATTTCATCTATTCACTCATTCAATATCCATTGCGGGACTCATTCACTCATCAGCCGTATGTTACAAATTATGAAAAAAATTGTTGTTTTATTTACCCTAACGGGGCTTTTCGGGTGTTTTGAAAACAAAGCCCAAAACCAAACTGCATCGTTGCCAAGCTACGGCTACAATGACCTCAAGCCCACCCGCACCCAAGAGCAGGTAGAGCAGTTTGCTACGCAGTTTTTGAGTTATCATCATTACCAAAAATTCAAGTTAGACGATAGTTTTTCGGCGAAGGTTTGGGATAATTTCTTGAAAGACGTTGATGGTGGACATTCGTATTTTTTGGAAAGTGACATACAATCATTCCAGAAATACCGTAATGACATCGACGAAGACCTCCTCGAAGGCGACCTTACGGCTCCTTTTGAAGTCTATAATCTTTACCGTAAACGCTACAAAGAACGCCACGATTTTATTATGGCATTGCTCGACAAACCGTTCAATTTCACGGGTGACGAGTCGTACGAAACCGACCGTGAAAAAACACCATGGGCAAAAACTTCCGCCGATTTGGACGATGTTTGGCGTAAAATCGTAAAAAGTCAAGTACTTGATTTAAAACTCAGTGGCAGCAAAGACAGTGCTACCGTAGCCACGCTCAAAGACCGTTACAAACGCTGGGAAGGTCGGATTTCAAAATGGCGTTCGGACGATGTTTTTCAATCATTTATGAATGCGTTTTCAGAAACAATCGACCCGCATACGAATTATATGATTCCGAGTACGGCCGCTCAGTTTAATATCGAAATGAGTCAGTCGGTCGAAGGTATCGGAGCATCACTCCGCAACGAAGGCGACTACGTAATGATTGCCGAGATTATCCCAGGTGGGCCACTATTCAAGGACGGAAAGGCCACTAAAAATGACCGAATCGTGGCCGTAGCCCAAGGCGAAAATGGTACTTGGCAAGACATCGTAGGCTGGCTCACCGACGATGCCGTAAAGCTCATCAGAGGCACAAAGGGTACTGTCGTCAGGATACGACTATTGCCTGGCGATGCTCCCGCTGGCTCGCCAACCAAAGAGTTGCGGTTGGTTCGTGAAAAAGTAAAACTCGAAGAAGCCGTTGCCAAAGGCGAAGTTGTGCCAATGAAAAAAGATGGCAAAGATTATAAATTGGGTATGATTGATATTCCGATGTTTTACCGTGATTTTGAAGATGCCCGCAAAGGAGGAGATTTTCAGAGTACGACCAAAGACGTGAAGCGTTTTTTGAATGAATTTAAAGCAAAAGGTGTTGATGGCGTAATAATTGACCTCCGAAACAACGGCGGTGGCTCACTCACCGAAGCCATCGACCTCACGGGTTTGTTCATCACCAAAGGGCCCGTTGTACAACGCCGAGATAACAACGGTAGCATTGACGTAGAAAGCGATACCGACCAAGAGTTGGTTTATAACGGGCCGTTAGTTATTCTTCAAAATCGTTTCAGTGCTTCGGCATCGGAGATTTTTGCGGGAGCGATTCAAGATTACAAACGAGGAATCATTGTTGGTGAGCAGTCGTTTGGCAAAGGAACTGTGCAGCAATTAGTCGATTTAGACCAATTTCTACTCGCTCCACGCACCGCCTCAACCGACAAAAAAGCGGGTGTAGGATTCGACCAAAAAGAGCGATACGGACAACTAAAACTTACGACCGAGAAATTTTACCGCATCACGGGCAATAGCACCCAACGCAAGGGTGTGTTGGCTGATATTAATCTGCCCACGCCATTCGACCCCGAAGAAATGGGCGAAAGCTCGCAGCCAAGTGCCTTGCCTTATGACCAGATAAAAACATCGGAGTACGAAAAAACGGCCGCTATTGGCGACAAGGTTTTGGTGAAAATTCAGGAAAAATACCAAGATCGATTGAAGTCTGATGCTGAATTAAAGCAACTCACCGATGATTTGAACGAATACCGCAAGATTAAAGATATTACGGTCATTTCGCTCAACGAAGCCAAACGCAAGCAAGAGCGTGACGAAAACGAAAAACGCCGAAAAGCAGTAAATAAATTAAATGCTGGCGAAAAAGACGCCAAAGAAAAAGACGTAATACTGACCGAATCGGAGCGGATTCTGTGTGATTTGATTTCGACACAAAAACAAAATTAGTCTATAGTTTGTGAAACTTAACAATTAGTGGTATGCGAATTAAATAATTGACAGTAATTTTTTATATTTGTTCTTTGAAATTTCACTTTATAAAAATGGGAAGAGGACAAGCCCCCGCACCTGCTATACCAATGAGTCAGCGACAATATGACTTATTATTGGCGGA
>JANNEN010000260.1:0-14797 GCA_031378715.1 Emticicia sp. | reverse complement strand
TCCGCCAATAATAAGTCATATTGTCGCTGACTCATTGGTATAGCAGGTGCGGGGGCTTGTCCTCTTCCCATTTTTATAAAGTGAAATTTCAAAGAACAAATATAAAAAATTACTGTCAATTATTTAATTCGCATACCACTACAAAATACTATGGTTAGATGACAAAATGGACGTTATTATTGACGGTCAATATGATGACGAAATAAAAAAGCATTTACTGGGGCAAGATTTTAACCCGATATTGATAACAGTAAATAATGAAAATGAGTTTTTCAACTACTTGGATGACTCGTTCGATTTAATATTAACAGATTATCATTTAAATGAATCAGGAAGTAATAGTAGAGACGGAGATAAGATTGTAAGAGAGGTTCGTGAAAAAAACTCGATTTTTACAGAAATAATGTTTTATTCAGCTCAAGGAGATGCAGCAGGAAAAGTAGAATTAGACAGAATTACCTTCGTTGATACGAAAAGAATTGTTGGTAATGACCATTATGAAAAACTGATTTCTCGGGCAATCAAACTAATTGATTTAACAATCAAAAAGTTTCAACACGTTGTTGTAATGCGTGGGATGATTATGCATGAAACAAGTAGTTTAGATAATCAAATGCTTACAATAATTAAAAAAGCATTGGAAAGTACGAATATCAATTTTGACGAATTAGCAGTTCAAATATATGATGAGTTAGACGCCCTTTACAGCGAGAAGAGTAAACTCGTCAATGATTGTAGAACGAATAATAAATTTAAAAAATTAGCCAAAGATCCCTTTGTTTTTAGTGCCGAATATAAGATAAAAACTTTAGGACAAGTTCTAATTAGTTTACAGAAAAATGATTTTTCTGGAGAATATAAAGATGAAATAAATTCAATCAGAAATAAGTTTGCTCATGCTGTTCTTGAAAAAGACCCCAGTACAGGAAGAGAATATTTTAGACATGGTGAATCGGGAATTACATTTGATGAAGAACTTTGTAGGAAAATTCGTAAGAATATAAATAAGTATAAGATAAATTTTGACAATCTTCAAAATGAGCTGACTTAGATTTCCCCCCATGCAAAAATCCCCTCCCCCCCCCAATTCAAAAAACTTATCGCCAAAATAAACGAAAACGCTTTGCGTGAAGAGCTGCTCAAATTTTATATTAAACTGCCGCTCGTCAAAGATTTTTATAGCCAAGATCTCATGACCGAAGAAGAACAGTCGGTGGTTTTAAAAACTTACAAGGATAGAATTTATAAGCAACTTTGGACACCAAAAGGCAATCTAAAAATAGCAAATAACGGGTATATTGTGAACAGAAATCAAATAGCTTACAGCCATTTTTATGTCTTTTTGCCAAAATTTCACTTAAAAATCGCAACGGCGAACCCTCAAAACTTTGTTATGACCGCATAGGAGCTCTATTATCCTTAATCCCTTCCTAAACCCCCGCAATCAACCGCTTGGCAGTAGCCGAAGGGTTATTTTCTGTGACATCAAAAGTGATAATCTTGGACATCTCTCGTTTGGATAAACCGTGCAAATATGCTTTATCGTAGTAAGTGAGAGCAATGTCAGTTCCGACCGAAAAATCGCCTTGTGCCAGAGCATCAAGGGCATCTTTGTGCTGTTGCCCACCGAGACGTTTGGCTATTCGGTCGGTTGCGTCTTTTAGCTCTTGAAACGAAAACTGAGCATATTCGTTCATCAAGCGACCGATTCTGATGTCTTTTCTTACATCAACAAAAGCCACATCGGCGGTTCGCATTTGCTGCCAAAGTCCTTCGGGGATATTACAGCAGCCAACGTTTTTGCTTTCGTCTTCAATCCATATTCGGCGGCTGGTGTCGAGCTGAGCGAGTTTTTGATAAATCATATTTTCAAAATATTCGGTCATTGGCTGGGGAGCTTGTCCCAACATTCCGAATGATGAACCCTTGTGATTGGCCAAGCCTTCTAAGTCAATAATTTGTTCGCCTTGCTTGGCTAATTCGTACAAGATTTCGGTTTTTCCGCTGCCCGTTTTTCCTCCTAAAACAATGATATTCAATGGTTTGCGAAATTCTTCAAGGATAAAGTTTCGATAGACTTTATACCCACCAATGAGCAACGAAACCTTCATTCCTGCCGCACCGAGCAAAGTCGCAAAACTCCCGCTTCGCATTCCGCCACGCCAACAATGTACCAAAATCTCGCCTTCGGGAGCAATTTTATTGGCTCGTTTTACAAAACCTGATAGCTTAGGCCCAACAATATCAAGCCCCAGCAAAAATGCCGATTCTTTGCCTACTTTCTTGTAGCGAGTACCGACTTCGGTTCGTTCGTCATTATTAAACAGCGGAATATTGACCGCACCAACGATATGCCCACGCTCAAATTCGCCAGGCGAACGCACATCAATAAGTGGTGTTGTCTTGGCTTTTTCGAGAAACTGTTCTACTAAAATCGGTTTTGTCATTTTTGGAAAGTCAATGGTCAATAGACGGCAAGTACATGGACTTTGCTCGCTAATGACAAATAATTTTATTCACTCGTTCTATCACTCATTCAACCATTAAATTCCAACTCCCGTAGATACAACTGAATTGTATTTTCCAGACCCAAATAAAGGGCATCGCAGATGAGGGCGTGTCCGATAGAAACTTCGAGCAGATTAGGAATGTTTTCTTTGAAATACCGCAGATTATCCAAACTCAAATCATGCCCTGCATTTATGCCAAGGCCTAACTTTGAAGCAATTTGGGCAGCAAAAACATAGTTTTTGATTGCTTTTTCTCTATTTTCGGGGTAGTGATGGGCGTAGGCTTCGGTATAAAGCTCAATGCGGTCGGTGCCTGTTTCGGCGGCACCTTCGACCATGGCTTCGATGGGATCAACGAAGATTGACACCCGACAACCGACACTTTTGAAGGTTGCCACCAAGTTTTTGAGTAGCTCTCGGTGCTTGACGGTGTCCCAGCCCGCATTGGACGTAAGGGCGTTGAGGGCATCGGGTACGAGTGTGACCTGCGTGGGACGATTGGCAAGCACTAAGTCAATAAATTTTTGTTCGGTCGGATTTCCTTCGATATTAAACTCCGTCGTCACTATTTCTTTCAAGTCATACACATCACGGTAGCGAATGTGCCTTTCGTCAGGGCGGGGGTGAACCGTGATTCCCTCCGCCCCAAACTTTTCACAATCAATCGCAACCTGCACTACATTCGGCTGACTGCCGCCTCGTGAGTTTCGCAAGGTCGCTATTTTGTTGATATTGACCGATAATTTCGTCATGCTGTTGCTCTTTAATCTGTTTTGTTAAAATCATACTCTTACCCAACAAATAACGGCTACGGGTTTGGGCATCACCATGGTTTGGCTTGGTACTTTTACCATTGATTACCTTCACGAGTTTGGTTTTTTGGTAATAGTAACTATTTTCGCTTACTTTTACCAAATCTTTGTCCGTAATTTGATTGTTTTGGTAATGAAATAACTGATTTGATGCCAAAATCAGTTCCCCATTTTTACCAAAATAATACTCATGTCGGATTTTTCCAACTTCTCCGTACGTTTCCGAAACGATTAATTCGATTCGATTGTTTTGAAAATAAGCCGTTACGACATCATCGAACCGATTATCGGAAATTTTTTGAACAAAATAACGTTGATTTTTTAAACTTGTTTGAATCTCAGCATAGCGTTTTTGAATGATGTTTGTAGGTGAGTGATGTTTCTTGGGAGTGGCAAATACACTTGACGAAAACAGTAAAATGCCAACAGCAGCTTGGTTAAAAATACGCATGATAATTGATGGGTTGGTTAAGTAATATTGAGCCTTCTTCAAAAGGCGTTCCAAAAATTATTAAACGGTAATAAAAAATCAAAATAGTATAATATTCTTTAAATAATACAGTAAATTATTAAAATTATGTCATTAAAAACACAAATTGATGCCCAGATAAAAGCGGCTATGCTTGCCCGTGAATCAGTCAGATTGATGGCTCTGCGGGACATCAAGAAGTTCATTTTGCTGGAAGAAACCAAAGAAGGAAAGTCGGGTGAACTTACTGCTGAGGAAGAAATGAAGCTCCTAACGAAGGCCGCCAAACAACGCAAAGATTCGGCTGATATTTACCGCCAACAGAACCGCCCTGACCTTTTGGATAAAGAAATCGCTGAGTTAGCAGTGATTGAAGAGTTTTTGCCAAAACAACTTTCGGAAGAGGATTTGAAAACAAAAATACAAGAAATGATTGTCCGTGTGGGTGCGTCTGCCCCGTCGGATATGGGAAAAGTGATGGGCGTAGCCTCCAAAGAATTAGCTGGACTTGCCGACGGAAAAGCAATTTCGGTAATGGTGAAGGCTTTGTTGGCGTGATAGATTTACGAGCATTTAACTTCCCGAAAGTTTTCAACTTTCGGGAAGTTTTCCGAGAAATCGTTTAGATTCTAATGTCTTTTTTCATCGTAAAATCCGTTTGTACGTCCATACCAAGTACAAAAGTATGTTTTCCTAAAAACTCAAAACCCATTTTTTGGTAAAATCTCATGGCGTTTTCGTTTTTCTCCCACACGCCCAACCATATCACTTCAAAATCATTTTGCCTTGCCCAAGCCACGCAGCAACCCATGAGTTTTCGCCCCAGTTGCTGCCCTTGTAAGTTTTTATCCACATAAAATCGCTCAATTTCTACTACTCTTTTTTCGCTCAAACCTTCGGTTGAATGTTGTTTTACGAGCTTCGCAAAAGCAACGATTCGGCTTGCTGACTCAATCACAAAGTGTTGATTATCAGTTGATTGTAAATCATTTTCTATTTTTTCGGGCGTAAATTTTTCGGCCACGTGCTGCTCCATATTTTCGGGCGTATTGAGTTCCGTGTATGTATCTCGAAAGGTTTTTTCGGATAAATTCCGCAACTCGGTGGCATCGTCCGAAGTAGCAAATCTGATTTGAAAATCCATGTTTTTTGATGTGGTTTTGACGTTTTGGTGTAAAACAAACAAAAATTTCTATGAAAAAAAACGCAAATTCCCTATATTTGATATTATACCTAACACAGATTTGAAATGAGTAGTAACGCAACGCCCTCACAAAGGCTTTATTCACTTGATGCCCTCCGAGGTTTTGATATGTTTTGGATTATGGGCGGAGAGGATTTTTTCCACGAAATCGCCAAGGCCACCAATCACCCCTTTGCCGTTTGGATTGCCGCCCAACTCTCGCACGTAGCGTGGCATGGCTTCCGATTTTATGACCTTATTTTTCCGTTATTTTTGTTTATTTCGGGGGTTTCTACTCCTTACTCGGTCGGTCGAGAAATTGAAAAAGGTGTGCCGAACCGCAGTATTTTATTCCGAATCATCAAAAGAGGACTTATTTTGGTGCTTTTGGGCATCGTTTATAACAATGGTTTACAGTTTAAAGAGCTTTCGCAGATACGCTTTCCGAGTGTGCTGGGTCGCATTGGTTTGGCGTATATGTTTGCGTGTATTATCTATGTTTACGCCAGGCCGAAGTTTCAGTATGTTTGGTTTGTGGGTATTTTGGTTGGTTATTGGTTACTCCTAAAATTTGGTGCAGCACCAGGTTTTGCGGCGGGCGATTTGAGTATGCAAGGCAATTTGGCCTCGTGGATTGACCGCACGCTACTCCCAGGGCGGCTACATTTAGGTATCCACGACCCCGAGGGACTTTTCTCTACCATTCCTGCTATTTGTACGGGGCTTTTGGGCATTTTTGCAGGAAATTTCTTGAAAAACAGTTCTATCAAAAAAGCCAAAAAAGCTGCTTCATTGGCATTAGCAGGCATTATTTGTTTGATTATTGGCGGCAGTTGGGATATGTTTTTTCCGATTAATAAAAACCTCTGGACGAGTTCGTTTATGCTCTATGCGGGTGGGTATAGCCTTTTGCTTTTGGCCATTTTTTATTACATTATTGATGTACTCGAATACAAACGCTGGGCGTTTTTCTTCACAATTATCGGACTAAACTCTATCTTGATTTACCTTTCCGTAAAATTTATCGACTGGGATTATACCTCCGAAGGGCTTTTCAGATGGCTGGCACAACTTTCGGGCGAAACCTACTACGCAGCCGTGATTGCGGTGGGAGTGATTGCCGTAAAATGGGCATTTCTGCGAGCCATGTATCACTACAAGATTTTCTTGCGGGTGTAGCGTTTGTTAGATAAAACCTTTTGCGATTTTCTAACGTATCTATGTACAGTTAGTAAAAATTGTTGCCCAACTTAGGGTAACATAAAACCGTTAAAAATCATGAAAGTTACCACATTATTAAGTATCATTCTCGTTACGGTCAGTAGCTGCTTTGCCGTAGATGCTCCAACCTCGACCGCCGAGCCAATCAGCCATGACATTTGGAATGGACTGCTCAAAAAACACGTCGATGATAAAGGTTTTGTCAATTATGGAGGTTTTAAAAAAGACCAAGCCGAATTAAAAAAATACCTTGATTTGGTAGAAAACAACGCCCCAGGCGACAAATGGAGCAAAGATGAAAAACTTGCGTACTGGATAAACGCCTATAATGCCTTTACGGTGCAGTTGATTTTGGATAATTTAGCCAACAAAATCAAGAGTATAAAAGACATTGGTAGCAAGGTAAAAATTCCGTTTGTGAACACCCCGTGGGACGTAAAATTTATTAACATCGGAGGCAAAAAGATGGACTTGAATAATATCGAACACGGCATCATTCGTAAGGATTTCAAAGAACCACGGATTCACTTTGCCTTAGTTTGTGCCGCAAAGTCTTGCCCGCCCTTGCGTAACGAAGCCTACGTTGCTTCAAAATTGGATAAGCAACTCGACGACCAAGGCACCGATTTTTTGAATGATAGCTACAAAAATAGCGTTTCGGAGAAAGAAGCCAAACTTTCTAATCTTTTCAAGTGGTACGGCGGTGATTTTAAAGCGAAAATGCCGATTATTGATTGGGTCAATAAATACTCAAAAGTAAAAGCCAACAAAGATGCCGAGATTTCAAACCTGACGTATAGTTGGGATTTGAACGGGAAGTATTGAAAACTGCTCTGCGATAAAACCCCTCCTAACCCTCCCCGAAATGGGGAGGTTTTTTTACATAATTTTAATCGACTTGGTAGCTTTTTTGTGTACGATTGTGGCTTTGAGTTCATCGATTTCTTTAACATTTTTTAATATCATTTCTTCTAATTTTTCATTATCTTGCTGTTGTTTTAACATTATTCGGTTTTAGGTATCAACCATTTTTTCGTACTGTTCAATGAGTTTCGGAACATTATTTGGGCTAACATCATTGCTTATTCTCTCGGCAAAAGAGGTTTTTATGTAGTGAATAGAAACTTCAAAAATACCCGATAGTTGTTTCAAATGTTGGTCGCTGACATCGACTTTGTTTCTTTCTATGAGGCTCAGATAGGGCTGCGAAATGCCCAATTTTAGGGCAACATAGCGTTGCATATAATTTTTGGCGAGCCGAATGGCTTTGATTTGATGACCAAGATTTTTGTTCATAAGTATAGGCGAGTTATCTGGCTGAATAGATGAATCAAACGTAGAATTTATTTCTAACAAAACCAAATACTATTGAGCAAACGGTTTCATTTATAACTAACTTATAACTAAAATATTTTTCATAAACACTTGATAATGAGCATTTTACAAATTTCATCTACGTATAAACAGTTATAAATAAGTATATATAGCTATATATAACCAAGCCAAAAATTCGTTTATTTACATGACTATTACATAGATTTGAGCCATCAACTCGAAGCCTCGTAAAAAGCGAGTGTGGGTCAGTTACTACTCTAATTGATAATGCAATGAAAAAGGAAAAATTTGGTCTATTAAATTTCGGTTCGGTAGAAGTACTATCGAAAGATGAAATGAAGAAGGTTACGGGTGGGTATGGTGAATCCAAACTTGGAAAAATGTGCGTAACTTGGAGTCCTATGACAGTTTCGCACGATTTAATCAGATACGATGACCACCAAGGTACAGTTCACACAATAATTACTCGTAATGTTACGCCAGCATCTTCTTCTTACGGACCTTGTTGAATTTTACTAAGCCATTAGATTGTTAATCTAATGGCTTAGTTTTTACAAATAATATTTTGATAAAATATCTATACATATTTATTTTCCTCACCTCATTTTTTGCTAATGCACAGCAAAAAGGTGTCATTCAAGGCAAAGTATTAGATAAAAAAGATAATACTTCGATTCCGTTTGTTAATGTATTTTTAGAAGGCACCACGATAGGAACTCAAACAAATCAGGAGGGTAGCTTTACGCTGAAAAATATCCCGATTGGTAATTATCGCTTGGTTGCTTCAATGATAGGATACACTCCAAGTGTTTTAAATATCACTATTTCTGACAAAGATATTAATATTCAAATCATATTATCAGAAGACATTAAAGCACTAAATGAGGTTAAAATAACAGGAAGCAGAGATAAAGTTTGGGAAAAACAGTACAAAGAATTTGAAAGAGAATTTTTGGGAAATGACTTCAATAAGAATGAAATTAAGGTTTTGAACAAAGAAGTAATAGATTTTACTTTTGATAAACAAACCAAAACTTTTACAGCACAAGCCAATCAGCCAATCATAATCGAAAATCTAAAATTAGGTTACCGACAAACTTATATTTTACACGATTTTGAGAAGAAGTCTAATCAACTTTCATTTAAAGGTTTGGGTAGATATGAGATAATGGAAACCACCAATAGTAAGCAAAAAGCTCAGTGGGAAGAAAATAGAATTGTAGCATATCAAGGCTCTCTCAAACACTTTTTGGTTTCATTGCTGAACAATAAACTAAAAGAGGAGGGATTTAAGGCTTTTTTCTTAAATATTGATTCTACAAAGTTGGTAGGTGGGCCGATGTACTTCGATTTTAAACCACGAGATATAATTACCCCGACCTCGACTACTAATTTGTATAATTTGTCCATCAAAAAGCCGATGTTGGTTGTTTATGAAAATGAGCGATTATCACCACAATTCTCCGAAATAAAACAACTTTCTGAAATTATTTTTAGTACCGAAGGCAACCTCTTGGATTCATATTCTATTGGAATTTCGGGTAGAATGAGCGAAAAAAGATTAGCTAATTCATTACCTTTAGATTTTGGACTGACAGAAAACAAAACTATTACAAACTATTCAAACTCACCCAAATTACCCAAAAACCTTCAAAATAGTATAAATATCACTCGTGAAGCAATTAATATTACAGGTATTCAATCTAACTATTTGGCAGGAGAAACAATTCAGTTAAGTACCGTTACATCTGAATTTAGCCTAAAAGAATTTCCGCCCCAAAATGATTCGACTGATGTTATCCTTTTAAGCGTCCCCATCTATGTTGAGTTTATTAATTTAGAAAGCGGGAAATTACTAAATCGTTTCATTTTAAAGTCAGATGAGGGAAAAGTTGATTTGGCTTTTCCAACGCTAATCACATTACCAACTGGTAATTATCAAATACGAGCCTACACAAATTGGATGCGTAATTTTTCAGAGAATAGCTTTTTCAAGCAAAATTTTACTATTTTTTCTCAGAACTACAAAAAAGAAATGCCTGTTTCTCCTCCAAAAGTAATCTTGGATACCCTAATAGTTCACATTGAGGGAGGGCATTTAGTCGAGAAATTGAAGTCCAAAATTGCTATTGAAACAAAGGATAATCTTGCGGAGAAAATTAGTATTCCTTTCTGTTTGCTGAATAGTAAAAACGATACATTGACCAGTTCTGAAACCGACAGTAATGGTATTGCAACATTCGATATTGTGCCACAAAGTAAGGAAAATTACAGAATTATTGCAAAAAACAAAACGTTTATTTTTCCTAATGCACAACCAAAAGGTACTACTTTTACTGTTGATAATTTGAGTAGTAAAGAAAAAATAAGAGTATTTATTCAAACGAATGAGATTTCAAATGATACACTTTCACTGATATTAGTTAGTAACAATCGGGTAGTTTATTGGAAAAGTTTCCAAAATAATAAACAATCTTTACTCGTAAATATTCCTAAAAATAATTTGAATGGGAAAATTATTTGTTTCTTGACGAATAACGAGGGTAAAGAACTGTGTGAACGAACTATTGAGGTATTTTCAAACGAAATAACGATTGATAATTTAGCAAATGATAAATTTTTATTGACCAGACCATTATCCCGCATTTTATTTGCTGATAGCCTACTCAAATATCCAAAAGAAAGAGGACTTACTGTGAAGGGTCGAATTATTCGTTTAGATGGGAAGGAAAAGAAAATTAGACTTTCTATGGTCTTGTCAAGTATAAAAAATGATACAGCTAAACAAAATGTACAAACCTTTTTTGCAGAAGCTCAGAGTCAATTTACTTTTCAAAATCTTGATTTTTTCGGTAAAATGAAAGCAACTTTTATCGCCCCAAATAGTAAAGTTATTTTAGATACATTAGTTGAAATACCACCTATACATTCTTATAAATTGCCCATTAATTGGCAAATTCTAAGAGAAAGAGAGATTCTCGCTGAATTAGACAAGAGAAAAGAGAAAATTCTTTTAGAAAATATTAGAAAAGAGAACGAAAATATAATTCTCAATGAAGTTGTTGTAACTGCAAAAAAAACCGACCCAAATGCAATTAATGGTATCTCTCCAAACATAGTTTTAGAAGAAAAAAGAATTATAAATCAACCTACAATGTTGGGCTTATTATATATGCTCATACCTCCACGTAAAGTAAGATTTGGCACAGGGTTGAAAGTATTTATTGATTCACAAGAATTACGACAAGATGAAATAGATAATATTGACCTTGATATTACTCCATCAAATGTTGAAAAAATATTAATTTTTGAAGAAACAATTCCTCCTATGTATGGTAGAGCAACTTGTGCTATTGTTATTGTACCTCGACGTGGTGCTTCAAAAGCAAACTTTAAATCAAATGATAGTTTTATAGTTGAAGGATATTACAAAAATTAACCTTCTAACCCCCATGTCCCACCTCCACAACCTCGAAAAAATCATTCAAAACATTGGCATAAAAACAACCCGCACTTTCAGAGATACTATCAAACAACACGCAAGCTACCCTTCGATAGAGTGTCTTGTTGGGGTTTTAGACGAACTAAAAATCAGTAATATTTCGGTCAAACTGCAAGCCGAACAACTTCATAAAGCCAATTTTCCTGCCATTGCTCATATCTTAATCGAAGACGATTCGCACTTTGTGTTACTCCAAAGTGCTGATAATGAGGTAGTTAGATACTTTGATACCGAAAAAGGCAATCAAAACTTATCTCTAACTGAGTTCTCAAAAACTTGGTCGGGCAAAACTATCTTGCTTTCAATAGATGCACAATCAACAGAGCCAAACTACGAAGCAAACCTAAAAAAAGAACAAACGCAAAACCTCGAAAAGGGCATTATTTACTCCGTTGTCGGTTTATTGTTTTGCGTGGGTTTGTATTTGGGGCAATCATGGCACGACAAGGTTTTGTGGTTTTTGTACGGTGCGGGGGCAGGTATTTCTGTTTTATTATTACAAAACGAATTTGGTCAGCAAAACGAAATCATTCAAAAGCTTTGTGGGTTTGCGGGTAAGGCTACCCAAAACACCACGGGTTGCGATGCCGTTACTCGCTCGGAGGCATCAAAGATTTTTGGGTGGTTGAGCTGGTCAGAGATTGGGCTTTTTTATTTCTTTGGGGGCTTACTGGTGCTTGTCATTTCGGTAGTATTGCCCGTTGTTCGGCTACTGTCGGTTATTCATTTATGCTCCATTATTTACGCCATTTGGTCGGTTTATTACCAGTGGCGAGTAGCCAAACAGTGGTGCGTGCTGTGTTTGTTGGTGCAGTTTGTTTCGGCATTAATATTCATAACATTCTTATTATCAGGTGTTTACGAGCAAACGGGCAATATTCAATTTTCTGATTTTTATGTTTTTACCGTAACGTTTGCTGTACCCGTAGGTTTGTGGTTTATGATAAAATCCCACTGGTTTGCCAGCCAAAGTGTGTTCAATCTCGAAAAGGATTTAATGGGGTGGTCAAGAAATACTGAATTATTCGAGGCTTTCCTGCAAAAACAACCTCACGTAGAAATGGGCCATTTTTCAAAAGAAATCACCCTCGGAAACCCCGAAGCGTCAATCGTATTGACGATGGTTAGCAACCCCTTCTGCAATCCCTGTGCCGATGCCCACAAAGAAGTAAAGGCCTTGGTAGAATACTATGGTGACGAGCTAAAAGTTGTCATTCGGTTTGTGGGCAATAGCCTTGATAGTCAGCAAGTTATCAATCATTTTTATAGTTTTGAGGGTGCGACTCAAACCGAGAATATCATTGATGATTGGTACAATACCAAAGATTTGAAGTCATGGACATTGAAGTATCCAGCCTATAAATCAGTAGCAACACAACCCGAAACGGACAAAATAACCCAATGGGTAGCAGGTGTAAACATTGAATTTACACCAACATTTTTTGTCAATGGGCGACTCCTTAAACAACCCTACGATATTTATAATTTCAAAAATTTTGTTCGGGCTTTGGCGTAAAATCCCCAACTTCCCCGATTGGAAGCAAAAAAGCAGTTTCTTTATTTAGAAACTGCTTTTCTGTTTTAACCTTCTTCAAACCTACTCGGTGCTTGCCCAGTAAATTTTTTGAACGCCCGATTGAAGGTTGCCTTTGAGTTGAACCCACAGTCGAAAGCAACCGCCAAGAGCGTATAATTTCGGTTTTCGGGCAACTTTATTTGTTTTTTAAATTCTTCTACTCGGTATTCGTTCACAAAATCATTGAAATTTTTGCCAAAATTGGAGTTGATTGCCGCCGACAAAACCGACGAATTGGTTTTGAGTTTGGTTGCCAGTTCGCTCAACGAAAGCTCAGGTTCGAGGAAAAGTTTGTTTTCCTGCATGATGTTTTCGATTTTGGGTTTCAAAAACGCATAACTATTTTCTCGACTCTCAATTGGGGCTTCGTCCGTAATGGCATTGGCTGCCACTACTTCTTTTGCATGAAAAGCCAAACGCAGTGGCTGGACTTGGGCGTAGCCTTTGATGCCAACGTAGCAAATAATAAAAACCGTGAGTAAATGCCACCACCAATCTTGCTCAAAAGGCAAATTACCTAAGGCTTTGTCGGCAATCGACCAAGCCAATTTGAAGACTTCGCCCGCAATGATTAGGTAAATAAAATTTCGTAGCCAAACAAAGCTAATCACCTCAGTATCAGAGAATTGTGTTTCGGTCCAGAGCCGATATTGCTTGTAAATTCGGAGCGATTGGTAAAAATAATAAATGTACGAAACCCACTGGGCGATGGTTTCGAGCCAACCCAACCAGTAGCTAATCTCTGAACTTCTAAAATTATTGACCGCAGTTTTTCCTTGCAAAAAAACCACAAAATTGATTAAAAAGTAAATAAGATAAGGCAAATAATGCAGGAAATGAATGCCTTTGAAGCGAAAATCTCGGTTGATTTGAGCTTTCAGATAGAAGTAAATCGTTGGTGCAAAAGCCAAAGTAAAATAGCGAGGGAAGCCATCGAACTTTTCCCAAAGGATATTAATTCCTGCAAAACCAAAGGTATAATCTTGGATTTCCATGCCCAAGAAAAACAGCACAAAGCCCAAAAATTTATCTGATAGACGCTCTTCTTGCCAGCCCCGAAACCAAAGTAAAAGAGCGAGAAGTAACGCCAAAAAATAACCAAATTGTAGTGGAGTAGTGTATAGTGACATTTTAAGCGGTTTTTTAAACTATTTACATTTTCCTAACTTCTCCATTGCCCACAATCCCCGACATGGCATCTATTTTTCCCTGCCCAAATTGCATCACGCTGCAATTGCCCGCCCCCGAAGCCGACAGCGATATTTGGGCATTGACTGCCACGTTGCCGTTGCCGTAGCTTTTTACTTTTGCCATTTTTGCCACTAAGTTTCTTGCTCTTACTTCCCCATTTCCACTCTTTTTTATATCAAGTTCATCAATGTTTCCTTGTAGGGTAGCGTTTCCATTTCCGTCGTTTTCTAACCTAAAATACCGCCCTAAGATACCCGAAATATGCAAACTGGTATTGCCACGGTGCCGAATTACCGATGCTTCTGGCATGGTTACTTTGATTTTGATACGGGTGTTTTCCAAGTATAATTTTCCGTTGTTGTTGCCCGCCAAACGGATAGTCAGTTGGTTTTTGTTTGCATTCTTACTGGCTTCTAATCTTGGCTCTAAATTTTCATCAATATCCACTTTTATTGAGAATGTTTTACCGATTTCGACTTCAATTTGTCCATCAAAATCTTCAAAAGCAACTTTATCGAAATCTTTAAAGTCAAACGTGCGTGAAATAACTTTTCCCGTACCTTTTAACGGCCCCATTTGTGCTTGCGTGAACGAGCTAACTAAACTCAATAATGTGGTAACTAAAAATAATTTTTTCATGATTTTTTTTGTTTAAAATATTGATAATCAGTTTATTATAGTGTTTTGTGCCGTTGTCAGAATGCCGTTGTTAGTGTCCCCACTGACGACAGCAAACGATTCAATTATTCAATTTTTTTGAAATAAAATGGTCAATGCCGAACCTGCCGCTTCCCATGACGATAGCATAAATCGAAATCCAAAGAAAGCCAAAGGCGGGCAACATTTCCCAAACTTCTTTGCCCCATTTTTGAAAAAAAATAGCAACCAGCATCGTACACATTACCGTAAAGCCCGCCAAGCGAGTACCGATGCCAAGCACCAGCATTGCTCCGCCGATGGTTTCGGCTAAAACAGCCGCCCAAGCAAAAAATGCAGGA
>JANNEN010000252.1:0-8616 GCA_031378715.1 Emticicia sp. | reverse complement strand
GCCAATTACCGAAGGGGTCTCGGTCAAAAATACCGAAAATATCAACGTATGACACGTATCTGAAAAACAGGTTTGGGTCATTATTGGGAATCGGTAAAAAGTTTTTTAAAATGCTAATCATCGGTCAAACTTATGTCAATTACTTACGGGTTAGGTCTTTGTTATTGAAAGTTAAGAAAAAGATACGATAAATCAAAAAAAAGCGTCGATTTCAGTGATGAAACCAACGCTTTTTTGTGAGTATATTAAAAAATATTTTAATTTCTTTTACCAATTTCGTCCCTGATTTTTGCTGCTTTTTCGTATTCCTCTTCTGAAAGTGCCTTTGAAAGCATTTTGATTAGTTCATCTAATGACAAATCTTTCAAGGCTTCTTTCGGATTTCGCTGTGGTCGGGTTTTCGTTGATTCTACAAGTTCTTCAGTAGTATCAGCTTCGTTTGCTTCGTTTGTTGTTACGCCCGCATCGCTTAAGATCTGCTCGGTTGTATAAATTGGCACCTGAAAACGCAAGCCAATAGCGATAGCATCGGAGGGCCGAGCATCAATAGTTTTTTGCCGAATACCATCAGTACAAACAACTTTTGCAAAGAAAATGCCTTCACGTAGGTCGGAAATGACGATTTCCTCGACTGTAAAATCAAATGAACGAGCAAACGACTTAAATAAATCGTGGGTCATTGGTCGGTTGGGCGTGATGCGTTCCATCTCGATTGCGATGGCTTGGGCTTCAAACATTCCAATGATTATCGGCAATCGTCGATTTCCCGCCGCTTCCGATAGTACCAATGCAAACGAGCCAGTTTGAGATTGGCTGGGCGATAAGCCTAATATTTCGAGTTTTACTTTTTCCACAGTGCAAATATACGCAATTCTTAAAAAGGAGTGTTAATGTTTTGAAAAAAATCCTGTGAGAAATTATTCACAGGATTTTTTAATGTACTGATAAGTTGAATGTTATTGAAGTTTTCAGATTTCTTTAGCAATATTTTCAACGAAGGCGACTGGTACGGCTGCCAATTTAGCAATTTTGGTTTTATCGAAATCAGTATCTTGCAAAAGGCTTTTAACAAAAGCATGGTTTTTTTCAAACTCCTTTTGGGTCATTCCTTGTTCAATTCCTTGTTCAATTCCTTTCTTAAATAAGGTGTCTTCCTCTATATTTATGTATTTAAAGATGCTTTCCATGATTTCCTCAATTTTTAAATCTAATCTGCGTAGCTGTGACAAAATACGTAGTTGATTGATATGTTTTTTAAACGTTAATTCTCCTTTGGAAGTTTCATCAAGTTTATGAATTATTTTTTCAATGGCTATTTTAAGTGTATCCTCTCCAAAATTACTTAAAATTGCGAATACCACCTCTTCTGATTTTGTTCCTTGCAAAAATATTTCATAGTTCAAATCTCGAAAAGATAATAATTTGTATTCAAAAATCATTCCTTCAGTTGTAAGATTAAGCTGCATTTTTGTTGTCTTGCTACCTAAATAAATAACACACTGGCGTACAGAATAAGGGTAATATTGTCTGAGTAGCATAGCTTTATACTCCAACATTCTGAAAATCATTTCATCATCATCGGCTAATTGAAACTCAATGTGGAGTATAAACGTGTTACCACCATCATCTTTTATTTTTTTCAAAACATCGGGATTTCGTTGCTTTGTGTGTTGGAGGTCGTCAGGTAATTCTTCGGATTCGACTATCACAATACCCAAAACTTTTTTGATGATTGTGGGCAAAACGATTTCAAGATTTTCTCGAAAAATCTTATCGTATTGGTGTATTTGAAGGTTTTTCTTCAAGATGTTTCCTTATTTATTTTCATAAAAAAAGCGTCCTGTAAATAAATTTGTAGGACGCTTTCTCATTAAATTCTTTATTTCCCCGCCAAAACCGCCTTCGTCAATTTTGGTAATATTTCAAATACATCACCAACGATGCCATAGTCGGCGGCTTTGAAAAATGGTGCTTCGGGGTCTTTGTTAATCACAACCAAAACTTTTGATGAATTTACGCCTGCCAAGTGCTGAATCGCTCCCGAGATTCCGCAGGCAATGTACAGGTTGGGCGAAACTTTCACGCCCGTTTGTCCAACGTGTTCGTGGTGTGGTCGCCAATCTAAGTCCGATACTGGTTTTGAGCAAGCCGTGGCTGCACCCAAAGCGGTTGCAAGGTCGAGTAATGGTTGCCAGTTTTCACCACCCTTCATTCCTCTGCCACCCGATACTACAAGGTCGGCTTCGGGTAACGAAATCATACCCGTTGCTTTAATAGTTTCGGTTACTTTTGCCACAAAAAGGGTGTCAGATAGGGCAGGAGTGAAGGTTTCCACCGTTGCTGAGTTGCCTGTTTCGATTGGAACAACGGCGTTTTTCTTGATAGCTAATATTTTTACATCGCCATTTACGTTTACATCGGCAAAGGCTTTTCCAGTAAAAATACTGACTTTGACTTGAAAACCGTTTGTCAGATTTGGCAACTCAGTTACATTTCCCACAACCGCTGCCTTCAATGCACCCGCCGTGCGAGCAGTAACGGCATCGGCAAATGATGATTTAGCGGCAATGACTACTTTCGTGCCTGTGCTTTTAACGGCATCAGTCAGTACACTTGCGTAGGCCATGCTATTGGCGTTAGCGAGTTTGGCATCGTTGGCGTGGAGTACTTTCGTTGCTCCAAAACTACCAGCTTTGGCTAATTCTGAAGCATCAGCATTGCCAATAGCTAATGCAACGGCTGATGTTCCCATCATTTCGGCAACTTTTGAGCCATAATAAATGGCTTCAAGTGATGATTTTTTGATTGCACCTTCTGCAATCTCGGTGAGTATGAGTATCATTTTGATTTACGATTTACGAGGTACGATTTACGAAATGCGATTTACGAGGTACGATTTTTGGAAATTCGTAATTCATAAATCTGAAATATTAAAGCACTTTTGCTTCGGTTTTCAATAATTCGATTAATTTTTCGGCATCTTCGGCTGGAATCATTTTGCAGGCACCTTTCGGGGCGGGCAAAGCGTATTTTTCTGTTGTTGTGAGTGCCGTTCCCGAGGCCGAAATTACCTTTAGAGGTTTAGTTCGGGCCGTCATAATGCCCCGCATATTCGGGATTTTCCATTCGGCGATTGGTTCTTGACAACCCAACACCAAGGGTAGCGAAGCGGTGAGTTTTTCTTTTCCACCTTCAATCTCACGGGTCAGGTGAGCCTCGTTTCCGTTAATATCTAAGTGCATTACGGGCGAAAACGATGGGATACCGAGCATTTCGCCCACAATTCCGTGTACAACGCCCGAGTTATAGTCGCTCGTTTCACGACCCATCAAGATTAAATCATAGTTTCCGTCTTTGGCAACGGCGGCGATTTGCTCGGCCACAAAAAACGAGTCGGTTGGTTCGGCATCAACTCTGATAGCATCATCAGCACCGATTGCCAACGCTTTTCGGATTTGCGGTTCGGCATCAGCACCACCAATGTTGAGTACTGTAATTGTTGCTCCCGATTGTTCTTTTAGCTCAACTGCCCGAGCCAAAGCATAATCATCGTACGGCCCGATGATGAGAGTTACGCCCGCTTTGTTTAACTTTGTATCACCGTCAGTAAATGAGATTTTTGAAGTTGTATCGGGTACGCTTGAAATGCAAACTAATATTTTCATGATTTTTAGCTCCCAACCCCTAAATGGAGATTTTTTATTATATACTTTTAGGGGTTATACTGAAAAGTATTTCTAATATTTTATATTCCAATTTGAAGCACCCCAAGTCTATTATTTTTTTAAGAAAAAACCAAATAATAGTATGCGTGCATAACATTATGCAAATCTAAATTAAAGATATATTCAATGCAAGCAGAACGCCTAAAAATTTTATTTTCATATTTGGAGGAGGAGCCAAACGATCCTTTTAATAGTTATGCTATTGCAATGGAATATTTGGGTAAAGATAACGAAAAGGCAAGGTTTTATCTCGAAAATCTATTGTTCGACCACCCCGATTATGTGCCTACTTACTACCATGCGGCTGCATTGTATGTTGAAATGGGAGCATTTGAAAAAGCCGAAGTAACCTATCAAGCAGGCATCGAAAAAGCTCATCAGCAGCAAAATAACAAGGCTTTTGATGAGCTTAAACGAGCTTATAGAATGTTGATTGATGAAATGGAATGAAATTTAGGGTTAGTAATACAATTCGTTGGTTTCTTGGGTTTTGTCTTTACCAAATAAAGCTCTGAAAGTATTGGTCATGTACAACATATCAAGCACTTTGCTTTTGGCTTGCTTCATTATATAGGTATGATTGCCGTCGGTGATTTGTTCCTCCAAATGGTTCAAAACCATTGCCATACAATCTTGATTTTCAGTAAAATTATCAACGATATACATCAAAAATCGGTTTTCGAGGGTCGAGTCGGCAAAGTAAAAGACGATATGGAGGTCTTCATCTACTAAGAAAGTAGTGGTGCGATTGGTGTCGAATGTTTTGAACATTTCGCCGTGATCAACTAAGTTGTCAATAATCTCAACATCATCACTGACGATGCGTAAGGTTGGTTGGATAATCATAATCTTATATTTTTGTTTTCCGAATAATATTCTGTTCTTGTGATAAATATAACGTAGTTTTTTGGATTAAGTTTGATAAAATATAATTATTTCTTGGAATAATATAATTAATAAAATCAGAAAAGTAGAAAATTTGGTTTAAATTTAAGTGCTTTTTTAAATAAAATTGTTTGAAGTATCGAAAGTTGATTATAGTTTTGCTTACTTTTAAAAATAAAAACATTGATTTCTTGAAAACTGCCTAAATTTGCACCCTAATTTTTAATGAAAAATAAATCCAAAATGACTTATAAAACTTCACAAATTATCACTTCATCTAATAAGAAAAATCGTTCGGCGTCGGTTTTAATGATTTATACGGGCGGAACTTTGGGAATGGTTTATGACCCTAAAATCAAAAGTTTAGTACCCTTCGACTTTGATCAAATACTGGTGAATGTTCCTGAGTTACAGCGTTTGGAATTTGAATTGAGTATTTTAACTTTACCCAAGCCCATTGACTCATCAAATATCAAGCCCGAAACTTGGCTCGAATTGGCACAAATTATCAAGCAAAATTTTGAAGAATACAGTGCATTCGTAATCTTACACGGCACTGATACGATGGCCTATACGGCATCGGCATTGAGCTTTTTGTTGGAAAATTTATCAAAACCTGTTATTCTGACGGGAGCCCAGTTGCCCATCGGTATTGCCCGAACTGATGCCCGTGAAAATCTGATTACTGCCTTAGAAATAGCCTCGGCCGAAATAAACGGGCGACCAGTTGTGCCCGAGGTTGCAATATATTTTAACTCTTATTTACTAAGAGGAAACCGAGCTAAGAAAAGAGAAAGTAGCCAGTTTAATGCGTTTCGTTCGGAAAACTATCCTGCCTTGGCCGAAGTAGGTGTAACGATTGATTTCAACTTTCCTTTTCTTTCGCCTTTTCGTCCAGATTTACCTTTGGTTGTGCATGAAAAATTAGATAAAAACGTAATGATTCTGAAACTTTTTCCTGGAATTAATCAAACTTTGATTCATAATATACTGAATACCAATGGTTTACGGGGAGTTGTCTTGGAAACCTACGGAGCGGGTAATGCTCCTTCGGAAGAATGGTTTTTGACAGAATTACAGGAGGCAACTCAACGTGGATTTGTGATTGTAAATGTGTCGCAGTGCGATGGTGGGCGTGTGCTACAAGGGCATTATCATACGAGTTCGAGGCTGAACGAAATCGGAATTTCGAGCGGTTCGGATCTTACAACCGAAGCGGCTATCACAAAATTGATGTTTTTGTTGGGCCAAGAAACCGAACCCGAGCGAGTAAAATACCGTATGGAAAATGTTATTTGTGGGGAGATGAGTTGAGGATAGCGTTGATATGCCTTTGGAATTTACGTTTCATTTCTTCACCCGAATCAAACCTTCCTGCACTACCGATGCCACTAATCGCCCATCTTCGGTGAAGAAGTTTCCTCTTGTAAATCCCCGAGAATTAAACGCACTTGGGCTATCAATGGCGTAAAGTAGCCACTGGTCAATTCGGAAATCTTGGTGAAACCACATGGCGTGGTCGAGGCTGGCCATGAATAAATCGTTGAGCGAAACGCTATCTAAGTGCGGAAAAGTGGCTGTTCCGAGTAAATTATAATCGGAAGCATACGCCAAAATGATTTGATGAAGCCATAAATTTTGGGGTAAGTCGCCATTGGCTTTTATCCAAACGTGTCGAAAGGGCTGCTGTTTCTGCGGTTTTAGGGGGTTTATACGTTCGACGGGTCTAAATTCTAAGGGTCGGGGGTGGGAAAAGTTTTTGTAAAAATCGGGTGCTTTGTCTTTAATTGCTTCCAAGAGTGCTAAATCTGAAAGGAGTGCTTCGGGTGGTGGCACGTTGGGCATTGTAATTTGGTGTTCAAAACCCTCTTGGCTGATCTGAAACGAGCAACCCAAACTGAAAATAACTTTGCCGTTTTGAATGGCATTCACTCGGCGGGTTGTAAAACTGCCCCCATCACGGATTCTATCGACTTCATAGTAAATGGGCATCGAAATATCACCAGTCAAGATAAAATAGCCGTGCATGGAATGCAAAACTCTATCATTAGGAACTGTCTGATAAGCAGCAAAAAGTGATTGGGCAAGTACTTGCCCCCCAAAAACCCGTTTCCAGGGTGCTTGGTAGTTTTCTCCTTTAAATGTATTTTGTGCTGTTTGTTCTAAACTCAGTAGCGTTACTAATTCTTGGATTGTTTTCATTTTCGTTGAAAACCTATAAGGATAGAAAGAATCCTTATAGGTTTGGTACGGGATTAATATTGCTCCAAAAGTTGATTTTGCTCCACGATGGCACTTCTAAACTCTGAATGGAGGGTTGCGATTAATTCTTTCGTGGGCTGTACGTCGTGTATCGAAGTTACGCCTTGCCCTGCCGACCAAATCGTTTTCCATGCTTTTGCTTCAGCTTCGGCGGCATCTAATTCTTTGCCGAAATCTATTTTTCCTGGCTTGCTCCAAAGTTCGGGCGTAAAACCAGCAGCTTCGAGGCTTGGTTTCAAAAAATTAGCATTCACACCCGATACGGCAGCCGTATAAACAATATCCGCACTATCACTTTCGATAATCATATCTTGGTAGGCTTTGTCGGCCCTCCCCTCCGTCGTGTTAATAAAGCGAGTACCCATATAGGCAAAGTCGGCTCCTATTTGCAGAGCAGAGGCAATATCACGCCCAGTGCTGATACAACCAGACAGCAAAATAGTTTTCTTGAAAAACGCACGTACTTCGTTCACAAAAGCCATAGGGTGTAGCGTACCTGCATGACCGCCCGCCCCCGCACAAACCAAAATCAAGCCATCAACACCCGCTTCGGTAGCTTTTTCGGCGTGGCGTTTGTTGATTACATCATGAAAAACTAATCCTCCGTAGCTATGAACGGCATCGACAATATCCGAAACTGCCCCAAGTGAAGTAATCACGATTGGTACTTTGTGCTTCACTATCATCTCGACATCGGCATAAAGACGGGGGTTTGAGCGGTGTACTATAAGGTTTACGCCGTAGGGGGCGGCGGGCTTTCCGTTGGCTTGGGTGTAATCGGCGAGTTTGGTTTCGATTTCGATGAGCCATTCTTCAAAGCCCTCGGTGCTGCGTTGATTGAGAGCTGGGAAAGTGCCAACGACACCGTTTTTGCAGCACTCGATGACTAATTCAGGCCCCGAAATCAAAAATAATGGTGCAGCTACAACGGGTAAAGAGAGCGATTTAGCTAAATTTTGTGGTATCATTTTATTGGTTTTTATTGTTGATAGGGTGTGAAGGTAATAAAAGTGTTTGAGTTTTTGGTAAGTTGTGACAAGTTAATGGGAAAAGATTAACAAAAAAGGATTGATATCAAATCAATCCTTTTTTTATGTTGTCTATCAATAGTTCGGCTTCATCAACAGTATCAGTATAACTTGGATATATATAATCTTCGGGGTCGTAATTTTCGTTGGAAACTACTAACACAATGGCGTTTTCGGAGAAGTTCTCTAAGGTGTGCCAATCTTGTGGTTCGAGTACCAGTACTTTATTTGGTTCATCAAGCCCAAAAACCATTTTTTTTGTTGGTGTTTCGACATAGATATCGCACGAACCTTGAATACACATTAACGCTTGCCACGCTTTTATGTGTCTGTGTCCACCACGGGTTTCGCCATCTGCATTGGTAATATAAAAAATTCGTTTGAGTGAGCCTGGTAGTATGTCTTCGAATACAGTCAAATCTCCTCGATTACTCGAGTGTACTGGTAATGTAAATATTTTGGGCATTACGGTTATATTTATGATTGCAAATTTACGCAATCATTTTTTGGTTTGGTGATTCATTCTTGTTTACAGCACGTAAATATAAAATTCTTTTTTTGTAATTTCAAATTTATCATTTTTTTTATTGAATATAGTAAAGGTAATTAGTTAAATTTGATTTTGTACACGTGTGTGTCCGCAGGTGCGTAGGCACGCAAGGGGCTTCTAACCCTAAAATTGTGTAAACTGCAAGCATTAATGAATAGTTTATCGG